>NZ_JAKTNS010000014.1:0-57009 GCF_022760915.1 Thermus thalpophilus
TTCTCTCCCTTCTCCCGCCCCCTCCGGGGTACAAGGCAATTTACTAGGCAAGCCCACAGCTGGTTGACAGGGGCAGGGGGTGGGGGGTAAAATCCCCCCTGGAAAAGCTTCCATAGGAGGTTTCGTATGAGGCGCAGGGAGTTTCTTAAGAAGGCAGGGGTGGGCCTAGCGGCGAGCCTGGTGCTGGGCCCGGCGGTGGTGCGGGCCCAGGCGGGGCCCGTTATCCGGGTGGCGGGCGACTCCACCGCCGTGGGGGAGGGCGGCCGCTGGATGAAGGAGATGGTGGAGGCCTGGGGGAAGAAGACGGGCACTCGGGTGGAGTACATTGACTCCCCCGCGGACACCAACGACCGCCTGGCCCTTTACCAGCAGTACTGGGCGGCCAAAAGCCCCGACGTGGACGTCTACATGATTGACGTCATCTGGCCGGGCATCGTGGCCCCCCACGCCCTGGACCTGAAGGGGTACTTCAGCGAGGCCGAGCTCAAGGAGTTCTTCCCCCGCATCGTCCAGAACAACACCATCCGCGGCAAGCTCACCTCCATCCCCTTCTTCACCGACGCCGGCATCCTTTACTACCGCACCGACCTCTTGCAGAAGTATGGCTTCCAGAACCCGCCCCGCACCTGGGCCGAGCTGGAGCAGATGGCCCAGAAGGTCATGGAGGGCGAGCGGCGGGCGGGCAACCGGGACTTCTTTGGCTTCGTCTTCCAGGGCAAGCCCTACGAGGGCCTCACCTGCGACGCCCTGGAGTGGATTTACTCCCATAAAGGTGGGCGCATCGTAGAGCCAGACGGCACCATCAGCGTGAACAACGGCCGGGCCGCCTTGGCCTTGAACACCGTCCGGCGCTACGTGGGCACCATCGCCCCTCAGGGGGTCACCTCCTACGCCGAGGAGGAGGCCAGGAACGTTTGGCAGCAGGGCAACGCCCTCTTCATGCGCAACTGGCCCTACGCCTACGCCCTGGGCCAGGCGGAGGGGAGCCCCATTCGGGGCAAGTTCGCCGTGACCGTGCTGCCTAAAGGCGCCGCCGATGCCCCCAACGCCGCCACCTTGGGGGGCTGGCAGCTTATGGTCTCCGCCTACAGCCGCTACCCCAAGGAGGCGGCGGACTTGGTCAAGTACCTGGCCTCCTACGAGGTGCAGAAGGACAACGCCGTGCGCCTTTCCCGGCTTCCCACCCGGCCCGCCCTCTACACCGACCGGGACGTTTTGGCCAAAAACCCCTGGTTCCGTAGCCTCCTTCCCGTCTTCCAAAACGCCGTCTCCCGCCCCTCCGATGTGGCCGGAGCCAAGTACAACCAGGTTTCCGAGGCCATCTGGACCGAGGTGCATAGCGCCCTCACCGGGCGGAAGACGGGCGAGGTGGCGGTGCGGGACCTCGAGGCCCGCCTGCGCCGCATCCTGCGGTAAAAAACCCCTTTCCCGGGGGGCGGTGAGCCCCCCGGGTTTACCCTAAAGCCATGCTCACCCAAAGGCAGGTCCGCCTGGCCTGGCTCCTGGTCCTTCCCACCTTGTTGGTGGTGGTCCTGGTGGCGGGCTACCCCTTGGCCCAGGTCTTTTACTGGTCCTTCTTCAAGGCCGACATCGCCTTCGTGGAGCCCCCCGTGTTCGTGGGCCTGGAAAACTACCGATTCCTCCTCCAGGACCCCGATTTCCGCCAGTCCCTTTGGAACACCCTGAAGTTCACCGTGATCTCCGTGGGCCTGGAAACCCTCTTGGGCCTGGCCATCGCCCTCGTCATCCACTCCAACTTCCGGGGCCGGGGCCTGGTGCGCACCGCCATCCTCATCCCCTGGGCCATCCCCACGGTGGTTTCCGCCAAGATGTGGCAGTGGATGCTCCACGACGTGTACGGGGTCATCAACGTGATCGGGGTCAAGCTTGGCCTCCTGTCGCAGAAGGTGGCCTTCTTGGCCCGCCCCGAGCTCATCCTCCCCTCCATCATCGCCGTGGACGTGTGGAAGACCACCCCCTTCATGGCCCTCCTCCTCCTGGCGGGCCTCCAGCTCATCCCCGAGGAGCTCTACGAGGCGGCCAGCATAGACGGGGCCACCCGCTGGCAGCAGTTTTGGACCATCACCCTGCCCCTCCTCACCCCCGCCCTGGTGGTGGCCCTCATCTTCCGCACCCTGGATGCGCTTCGGGTCTTTGACGTGATCTTCGTCATGAGCGGGGCCAACCCCGCCACCCGCTCCCTGGCCATCTACAACCGCCAGACCCTCATTGACTTCCAGGACCTAGGCTACGGCTCGGCCATCAGCGTGGCCATTTTGGCCCTCATCTTCGTCTTCGTGATCCTCTACATGCGCACCATCGGAAAGGAGGCCCTCAAGTGAAGGCCTTTTGGCGCGCGGCCAACCGGGGGCTTTTCTACCTCCTGGTGGTCTTCGTGGTGGTGTATAGCGTCTTTCCCTTCTACTGGGCGGTGATCTCTAGCTTTAAACCCTCGGATGCCCTCTTTTCCCCCGACCCCAGCTTTTTGCCCATTCCCTTCACCTTGGATCACTCCAAGAACGTCTTCCTTCAGGCCAACTTCGGCCGCAACCTGCTGAACTCCCTCATCGTGGCCGGGGGTGCCACCCTGCTCTCCTTGGTCCTGGGGGTTCTGGCCGCCTACGCCCTGGGCCGGCTTCCCTTCCCCCCCAAGAACGCCGTCTTGTACTTGGTCTTGGCCATGACCATGTTTCCCCAGATCTCCGTGCTGGGGGGGCTTTTCATGCTCCTGAGGCAGACGGGGCTTTTCAACACCCACCTGGGCCTCATCCTCACCTACCTCCTCTTCACCCTGCCCTTCACGGTCTGGGTGCTGGTGGGCTACTTCCGGGGGCTTCCCCGGGAGCTGGAGGAGGCGGCCTACGTGGACGGGGCCACCCCCTTGCAGACCCTCCTGAAGGTGATGCTCCCCCTCACCGGGCCTGGGCTGGTGACCACGGGGCTTTTGGCCTTCATCGCCGCCTGGAACGAGTACCTCTTCGCCCTCACCTTCACCGTGGGGGACGCAGTGAAGACCGTTCCCCCCGCCATCGCCAGCTTCGGCGGGGCCACCCCCTTTGAGATCCCCTGGGGCTCCATCATGGCGGCCAGCGTGGTGGTCACGGTCCCCTTGGTGGTTCTGGTCCTCATCTTCCAGGGGCGCATCGTGGCGGGCCTCACCGCGGGGGCGGTGAAGGGCTAGGAGGCCAGGGCCCGCTCCAAAAGGGCGAGGGCCGAGCGGAGGACCTCCTCCAGGTGGGCCTCATCCTTGAAGCTTTCCGCGTAGACCTTGGCCACGTCCTCGGTGCCGCTTGGCCGCACGGCGAACCAGGCGCTTTGGGTCACCACCTTGAGGCCCCCCAGGGGCTCGCCGTTGCCTTTGGCGCGGGTGAGGACCTCGAGGATGGGCTCCCCCGCCAGGGTCCTTTCCCCAAGAGCTTCCGGGGATAGCCGGGCTAGCCGGGCCTTGGCCTCCGGGCTCATGGGAATGTCCTTGCGGGCGTAGAAGGGGCGGCCCAAGGAACGAGCGAGGGTCTCGTAGACGAGGTCGGGGGCCTCGCCCCGCTTGGCCTGTAGCTCGGCGGCGAGAAGCCCCAGGAGGATCCCGTCCTTATCGGTGGTGAAGGGCCTCCCGTCAAAGCGTAGGAAGCTCGCCCCTGCGCTTTCCTCCCCGCCGAAGCCGAGCCAGCCCGCCAAAAGCCCCTCCACGAAGTGCTTGAAGCCCACGGGGGTTTCGTAGACCTCCCGGCCCAGGGCTTGGGCCACCCGGTCCAAAAGGGCGCTGGTCACGGCGGTCTTGCCCACCTTGGCCCCGGGCCAGGCGCGGGTGGTGAAGAGGTGGTGGACCGCCGCCGCCAGGTAGTGGTTGGGGTTCATGAGGCCCCGGGGCGTGACGATGCCATGGCGGTCGGCGTCGGGGTCGTTGCCGATGGCCAGGTCAAACCGGTCCTTAAGCGCCAAGAGCCCCGCCATGGCGTGGGGGCTGGAGCAGTCCATGCGGATCTTGCCGTCGTGGTCCTGGGGCATGAAGCGGAAGGTGGGGTCTAGGGTGGGGTTCACCACCTCCAGGTTGAGGCCGTAGGCCTCCGCCAGGCGCTCCCACACCCGTAGGCTCGCCCCTCCCAAGGGGTCCACCCCCATCCTTAAGCCGCTTGCCCGGATGGCCTCGAGGTCCACCGCCTCCTTCACCCGCTCCACGTAAAGCCCGGCGAAGTCAAAGGGCTTGGCCCTTTCCTTGGCCGCCTTGAGGGGGATCCGCTTCACCCCTTTAAGCCCCTCCGCCAAAAGGGCGTTGGCCCGGGCCTCAATGGCCTGGGTGATGCGGGCGTCGGCGGGGCCGCCCGTGGGGGGGTTGTACTTGAAGCCCCCGTCCTCGGGGGGGTTGTGGCTTGGGGTGAGGAGGACCCCGTCCGCCTTGGCCTCGTGGCGGGCGTTGTGCTCCAGGATAGCTAGGGAAACGAGGGGCGTGGGGGTATACCCCTCCTCCACCTCAACAAGCACCTCCACCCCGTTGGCGGCGAAGACCTCCAGGGCCGTGGCCCAGGCGGGGGTGGAGAGGGCATGGGTGTCCTTGGCCAGGAAGAGGGGCCCCGTGGCCCCAAAGGAGGCCCTAAGGTCGGCGATGGCCTGGGCGATGGCGAGGACGTGGGCCTCGGTGAAGGTGCCCTTTAGGCTGCTTCCCCGGTGGCCGCTGGTGCCGAAGGCCACCCGCTTCAGGGGGTCTTGGGGATCGGGGGTTTCCTCGTAATACAGGGTGAGGAGTTTTGGGAGGTCCATGGCCCCATCTTACGAGGAAGGGGGAGGCCCCTTGGGCCTCCCCCAGACCACTCATGGGGTTTAGGGCTTGGCGGGGGTTTCTTTCGGAGCCTCTTTGGGCTTTTCCTCCGTCTTGGGGGTGAGTTCGGCCAGCACCCGGCTCAGGCGATTTTCTATCTTGGCCTTCTTCCTGAGGTCTTGGATCAGGGCCTGGGCCTTGGCCTGCCGCTTCTTGGCAATGACGCCCCCTAAGGCCTCCTCCGCCACCTGGGCGTAGGGCTTCAGGACCTCTGCCTGGCGGTTCTTGATGAGGAGCACGGCAAAGGTGCCGTCCTCCAGCTTCACCACCTCGCTCACCTCGCCCAAGGGCCCCTTGGGAAAGGTTTCCTTCACCTTGAAGACCAGGCGGTCCAAGACGGCGGGGAGCTGGTTGGGGTTCACGGTGCCGTACTCCGTCACCGTTCCCTCTTGGGCCTTGGCCAGGGCCTGCAGGTCCCCACCCTTCAGGGCGGCCTCGCGGAAGGCCTTGGCCTTGGCCTCGTTCTTGAAGACCACCCCCACCACCTCGGCGCTGGCGGGAACGGTGAAGAGAGCGGGGTTTTCCGCGTAGTAGCGGCGGGCCTCTTCCTCGGTGGCGGTCACGTCCCGGGTGGCGTAAAGCACGTAGGCCTGGGCGATTTCGTCCTTACTGCCGATGAAGGGCTTGCCGCTCTTCTTGGCCTCCTCCACCAGGAGCTCCCGGTCAATGAGGCTTTCCAGGGTCTGGGGCAGGAAGAACTGCACCGCCAGCTCCCCCAGGCCCTGCTGAAGGAGGGCCGCCGTCTGCTGGTTGGAGAAGACGGGCTGGAGCACCTGGGAAAGGAGGATCTCCTTCCCGTTCACCGTGGCCACCGCGGGGTTTTTGTAGGTGTAGGGGCTGTCCTCGGCGAAGCGCACCTGGGCTTTCTTGCGGAGTTCTTCCAGGTAGGCCTCGAGGGCCCCGTTCCCCTTGGCCTGCGCCGCGTCCTTCTCCACCTGGTCCTTGACCTCTTCAAAGCTCGGGGCCTTGGCGGGGAGGTATTCCTCCACCTTCACCAGGTAGTAGCGCCCCCCGGCTTCCATGGGCCCCACCAGACCCGGGCCCTTGAGGGCGAAGACCGCCTCGGCCACCTTCTCGGGGAAGACCACCTTGGTCACGGGCTTGGGCTCGCTTTCCCCGGGGCCTGCCCCCAAGGCGCCCCCCTGCTCCGCCCCCACCTTGGAGTACTGCTTGGCCAAGGCGGCGAAGTCCTCCCCGGACTTGGCCTTGGCGGCCACCTCCTCCGCCAGCTTCTTGTCGTCCAAAACGATCTGCCGCGCCCTCACCCGGGGCTCGCCCTTGTAGTTTTCCTGGTGGACCTCAAAGTAGAAACGTACCTCTTCTGGGGTGGGCTTGGCGCTGGACCGGATCTGCTCCAGGCGCTTTTGGATCTGGAGTTGCGTCTTGATCTCTCCCCTGAGCTCCGCGTCCGTGAAGCCGATCTGGTTCAGGAACTGCTCGTAGGCCTTCTTATCCTTCAGGCCGTACTGCTCCCGGATCCGGTCCACCTCCTTGCGCACCTCGGCGCTCCCCACCCGGACGCGGGCAGCATCCTGCTTCAGGGCCTCGGTGAGGATTACCTGCTCCAGGAAGTGGGTGTCCACCAGGGTCTTCAAGAGCCCTTGGGGGTTAGCGGCGTAGAGGGGGTCGTTCCCCTGGAGCCTAAGGAGGTCCAGCTCGTAGACCGCCTTCCCGTTCACCCAGAGCACAGGTTTGCCCCGCGCCTGCTGCCCCGCCTTTGGGGTGAAGAGGAGGATGGCCCCCACGGCGAAGGCCAAGGCCAGTAAACCGAAGAGGATGGTGATGATCCGTCTGTTGATGCCAAACACTTGACCGCCTCCTCCTGTGCGTGCTAGGATAGCTCCCGCTGAGTGCGCCCGTAGCTCAGCTGGATAGAGCGTCGGCCTCCGGAGCCGAAGGTCAGAGGTTCGAGTCCTCTCGGGCGCGCCATTTTTCTTTTTAGACCCCGGAAAGCCCGTAGCACGAAGGGATTTTAGCACACTCCCCGTGAGAAACCGGTTTAGGATGGAGGGGTGTTGCCCCTCCTCCTTGCCTGGCTTCACACGGTGAACGACCTCTTCTCCAACTTCCTCACCCCCCTCTTGCCCAAGCTCATGGCCCACTTCGGGGTGGGCCTGGGCACCGCGGGGCTTTTGGTTTCCGCTTACTCCCTCACGGGAAGCCTCCTCCAGCCCTTCGCCGGCCTGGTGGCCGACCGGGTGGACCGGAGGCTCCTCGCCGCCTTGGGCCCGGTGCTGGTGGCCTTGGGAATGGGCTCCTTAGGGCTTTGGCCTAGGTTTGAGGTTTTGCTCTTGGTTCTGGGCGTGGCGGGGCTCGGCTCGGCCCTCTTCCACGCCTCGGGGGCCAGCCTGGTGGGGGAGTTCGCCCCGGCCCAAAGGCGGGGGTTTTGGCTATCCTTTTTCGGCTCCGCCGGCTACCTGGGGCTTTCCCTGGGGCCCATGGTGGCCCTCTTCGCCGTGGGTGCCTTGGGGCTCAAAGGGCTCATCCTCCTCACCCCTTTGGCCCTTATCCCGGCCCTTTTCCTCCTCCGCCTGCCCCCGGTCAAGGGGCGGGGGAAGCCCGCCGGGCTTAAGGACTTCCTCCGGGTCTTCCGGGGGGACGTGGCCCGGCTTTGGGGCATGGCCACCTTGCGGAGCCTGGTCTTCATGAGTTTTTCCACCACCTTGCCCTACTGGTACGCCACCCGGGGGCTTTCCGACGCCTACACCGCCTTCAGCCTTTCCGCGTATAGTCTTTCCGCCACCTTAGGGGCCTTCCTGGGCGGCACCCTATCCGACCGCTTCGGGCGCAAAAGGGTGCTGGTGGGCACCTTGAGCTTCGGCCTTCCCCTTTACCTGGCTCTGCTTCTCTTGCCCCCGGAAAACCCCCTCTACCTCCTCCTTCTGGCCGTCACGGGGGCCTTGATGAACGCCGGCATCCCCGTGGCGGTGGCCCTGGCCCAGGAGCTGGAGCCCACCCAGACCGCCACGGTTTCCGGCCTCCTCATGGGCTTCACCTGGGGCTTCGCCGGGCTTTTTTACGCCCCCATCGGCCACCTGATTGAGCGCCTGGGGGTGATGCCGGTTCTTTTGGCCTTGGGGGCTTTGCTCCTGCCCGCTTGGGAGCTCGCCCGGAGGGTGCGGGGGGTGAGGACTCAGGAAGCGTAAGATGGCTTTATGAGAATCCTCTTGGCCACGGATGGTTCCCCCCAGGCCCGGGGGGCGGAGGTGCTGGCGGAGTGGCTATCCTACAAGCTTGGCGCCAAGCTCCTGATCCTCTTCGTGCGGGACGTGCGGCTGGTGCGGGTGCCGGAGCTTTTGGACTTCGGCGCCCTGACCATCCCGGTTCCCGCTTACCGGGAGGAGCTGGAAAAGGCCCTCACCGCCAAAGGGGAAGCCCTTCTCTCGCGCCTGGCGAAAAGCGCCAAGGAGGCGGGGATCCCCGTGGAAACCCTGATGGAAACCGGGCTTCCCCACGAGGTGATCCTGCGCCACGCCCGAACCGCGGATCTCCTGGTCTTGGGGCGGAGCGGGGAGGCCCACGGGGGAAGCTTCGCCGGCCTAGGGAGCACCGTGGACCGGGTGCTGAGGGCTTCCCCCACCCCGGTCTTGGTGGCTCCCGTGGAATACGTGGAGCTCACGGGGGCCCTTTTGGGCTACAACGCCTCGGAAAGCGCCGTGCGCGCTCTCCACACCCTGGCGGCCTTGGCCAAGCCCTTGGGGCTAGCGGTGCGGGTGGTGAGCGTGCACGACGACCCGGTGCAGGCCTCGGCCTGGGCCCTCGAGGCCGAGGCTTACCTCAAGGACCAGGGCCTTCCCGCGGAGGCCTTGGCCTTCTCCGGCGACCCGGCGGAGCACCTCCTCGCCCTCCAGGGCCCGGAGGACCTTCTGGCCCTCGGGGCCCCGGTGCGGCGCCTTGTTTTGGGGAGCACGGCGGAGTACGTGGTGCGCCACGCCGTGGGCCCCGTCCTCACCGTGCGATAAGGTTTAGGCCCCCTTGGTATAATGAACCCCTAAAGGGAAAGGGGGGGTCATGACGGTACGCCAGGTGTTGCTCCACAAGGGGAGCCAGGTCTACGCCATCCACCCCGAGGCCACGGTGCTGGAGGCTTTGCGGAAACTCGCTGAGCACGACATCGGGGCCCTTTTGGTCATGGAAGGCGAGCGGCTTTTGGGCATCTTCTCCGAGCGGGACTATGCCCGCAAGCTGGTCCTTCTGGGCCGCTTCTCCAAGGACACCCGGGTGGGGGAGGTGATGACCCAAGACCCCATCACCATCCCCCCTGAGGCGGACTTGTCCCAGGCCATGCGCCTCATGACCGAGCGCCGGGTGCGCCACCTGCCCGTGGTGGAAGCGGGCAAGGTGGTGGGGGTGGTGTCCATCGGGGACGTGGTCAAAGCCATCATCAGCGAGCAGGAGGTGCTCATCGGGGAGCTATCCCGCTACGTGACGGAAAACCGCTAGTCCCGGAAGAGCCAGTTGAGGAGGAGGCTTACCAAGGAGAGGATCAAAGCTCCCACCAAGGCCCCGCCGAAGCCCTGCACGGAAAGCGCCGTGACCTCCGCCACCAAGTAGAGCACCGCCCCGTTCACCACTAGGGTGAAAAGCCCCAAGGTGAGGAGGTTCAAAGGCAGGGTGAGGAAGAGAAGAATGGGCCTTAGAAGAGCGTTGGCCAACCCCCAGATGGCCCCCGCCACCAGGTAGTCCAAAAGCCCCGCCCCCGGGTCAAACCGGACCCCCGGGTAAAGGAGGGTCACGAGCCAAAGGGCCAGGGTGTTGAGGAGTAGCCTCACCAAAAGCCCGCGCATGTCCTTAGCCTACCAAGGCCCCTTGGCAAGGGGGTGGGGGCGTGGTATAAAGGAAGGGTATGCCCTTCGGGGCCGGTTCACACGGAAGCGGGGAGTGAGGGTTCTCCCCCCTCTTTTCGTGTGGGCGAGCGCCAAAGGCGCCCGCCTTCCTTGGGAAGGCGCGTAAGGAGGATAGAGGCGGCATGGAAGAAAAGGCGACCCAGACCCCAGAAAAGACCTTCAGCATGGAAGAGGCCCTGCAGGAGACCGAGGCCCGCTTGGAGAAGCGTGTGCGCCCCGGTCAGATCTTGACGGGCAAAGTGGTCTTGGTGGGTTCCGAAGGCGTGGCGGTGGATATCGGCGCTAAGACGGAAGGCATCATCCCCTTCAACCAGCTCACGGAAAAGCCCCTCTCGGAAGAGGAGCTTAAGAACCTCCTCAAGCCGGGAGACCTGGTGCGGGTGCAGGTGCTCAAGGTGGATCCAGAAACGGGCCAGATCCTCCTTTCCCGCAGGAAGGTGGAGGCCCGGGAGCACTGGGACCGCATCCAGGAGCTTTACGAGAAGGGCGAGCCGGTGACCGTCACGGTCAAGGAGAAGGTCAAGGGGGGCGTGGTCGCCGAGCTGGACGGCGTCCAGGCCTTTATCCCCGCCTCGCAGCTGGACCTCAGGCGCATCCCCAACCTGGACGCCTACGTGGGCCAGCAGATCCTGGCCAAAATCATTGAGCTCAACCGCAAGAAGGGGCGGGTTCTCCTTTCCCGTCGGGCGGTGCTGGAGGAGGAGCAGAAGAAGGCCAAGGAGGCCTTCTTCCAGAGCCTCGAGCCCGGCCAGGTGGTGGAGGGCACCGTGGTGGAGGTCACCGACTTCGGGGCCTTCGTCAACCTGGGTCCTGTGGACGGCCTCGTCCACCGCTCGGAGATCACCTGGGGCCGGTTCGGCCACCCCCGGGAGGTCCTGCACAAGGGGCAGAAGGTGCGGGCCCAGGTGGTGTCCGTGGACCCTGCCAAGGAGCGGGTTAACCTCTCCATCAAGGCCCTCATCCCTGACCCCTGGACCACGGTGGCGGAGAAGTACCCCGTGGGCACCCGGGTGCGGGGCAAGGTGGTGGGGCTCACCCCCTTTGGCGCCTTCGTGGAGGTGGAGCCGGGCCTCGAGGGCCTGATCCACATCTCCGAGCTCTCCTGGACCAAGCGGCCCAAGCACCCCTCCGAGGTGGTGCAGGAGGGCGAGGAGGTGGAGGCGGTGGTCCTCCGCCTGGACCCGCAGGAACGCCGCCTCTCCTTGGGCCTCAAGCAGACCCAGCCCGACCCCTGGCAGCTCCTGGTGGAGAAGTACCCCCCGGGCACCGTGGTGAAGGGCAAGGTCACGGGGGTCACGGACTTCGGCGTTTTCGTGGAGCTGGAGCCCGGCATGGAGGGCCTGGTCCACATCTCCGAGCTGGACCACACCCGGGTGGAAAACCCCGCCGTCCTCTTTAAGAAGGGGGACGAGATGGAGGTGGTGGTCCTCAACATTGACCCCGTGGAGCAGCGCATCTCCCTCTCCCGCAAGCGGCTTCTGCCTCCCCCGCCCCCCAAGGCGGAGGAGGAGCGCCCCCGCCGGGCCAAGGGCAAGGAGGCTCGGGGCAAGCGCAAGCCCTCTGGCGGCCGCCGGGAGGAGCGGAGGGAGTACGAGTACGGGGCGGTGGCGGAGTACAACCTTTACGACGCCTCCGCCGTGCCCACCGCCAGCACCAGCGTGAAGCTGGGCGACCTCTACGGGGACCTCCTGGCGAGCCTGGGCCTGGAGGAGGAGAAATAACCAAGGGCCCCGGTTAAGGGGCCCTGGAAAGCCCCCCGCTCTAGGCGGGGGGCTTATGATTTAGAAGGCTTTCTCCTCCCTTGCCTTCCCGTAGAAGATGCGCATCAGGGTGTAGGAAAGGAAGAAGGTGAGCAAGGGGCCCCCAAGGACAAGGGTCCAAAGCACGGCGTTATTCCCCAGCAAGGAGCCTTGCTGTTGGAAGTCAATCTTGTAGCCCGCCAAGGTGCTCATGAGGAAGAAAACCAAGAGGGAGAGGATCGCGCTGGTGCGCACCGGGTGCTCCGAGGGAAGCTCCAGGTAGCGCATCTTGTCCTTGCGGGTATCCACGAAGGGTAGGAGGAGGCCGATGAGGGCCAAAAGGCCCGGCACCACCGCTCCCCCGATGAACTCGGGCCCGATGGTGGCCCCAAAAAGGTGGAACTCCCAGCTGGAGGGGATGATCTGCAGGATGCCGTAGATCCAGAGGAAGTACCAGTCGGGCTTCACCGCGGGCGTGTTGGGGGTGGGGGGACCGAAGGCCTCAATGGGATGGGCCAGGAAGGCGCCAGCGATGATGGTCATGATGCCCACGTAAAGGGCAAAGAGGATAATCATCATGACCATCTGCTGCGGGTACATGGGCACGCCCAGGATCTTCCCCGGGGCCACCTTCTCGGCGTAGCGGGGCTGGGTGTGCTTTTGCTTGACCATGATGGCGAGGTGGCCCCCGATGAGGGCCATGAGGAGGAGGGGAAGCCAGAGGACGTGGAGGCTAAAGAGCCGAGGAATGGAGTGGGTGGAGCCCGGGAACTCCCCGCCGAACATGACCTGGGCCAAGGCACCCCCAATCCAGGGGATGGAGTTGGCGATGCCGTAGCCGATGCGGGTGGCGGTCACGGCGTAGTTATCGTAAGGAAGGGCGTAGCCGGTGAAGGCGGTGACCACCGCAAGCCCCAAAAGGGCGAGCCCCACTAGGTAGTTAAGCTCCCGGGGCTTCTTGTAGGCCCCCGTGAGGAGGATGCGGAGCATGTGCAAGAAGGCGGCGGCGATCATCACGTGGGCTGACCAGTGGTGAAGGCTGCGGATCACGGCGCCGAAGGGGAGGCTGTCAATGTAAAGGACGCTGGCGTAGGCGGCGGGCACCGTGCGCCCGTCGGGTAGCTTCACTTCGCGGATGGAGGGTTCAAAGTTCAGGGTGAGGAAGACCCCGGTGAGCACCAGGACCACGAAGGCGAAGAGGGTGATCTCCCCCAGGAAGAAGGAGTGGTGCACCGGGAAAGCCTTGCGCAAAACCTTGTGGTAAAGCCCCGTGAGGTCTAGGCGTTCATCCAGCCACTTGTACATGCTTCCCTCCTAAACGTGGCGGCAGAAGCCCGCCTCGGCCTTCACGCCCACCTCGCCCAAAAACTCCCCCGCCGCCACCAAGACCCCGTTTTCCACCTTGAGGGGAAGCTGGGGCACGGGACGGGGCGGGGGGCCGGCGATGACCTTGGCCCCGTGGGCGAAGTCGTAAAGCCCGCCGTGGCAGGGGCAAAGGCCCGCCTTCTTGTCCGCCGCCCACTGGCTGATGATGCACCCGAGGTGGGTGCACACCGCGGAGTAGGCCACAATGCCTTCCACCCCGTGCTGCGCCACCTCCGGGGCAAGCTCCTTCGGAGCGTAGCGCACCACCAAGACGGTGTTCTTGGCCTCGCCGCTTTTCACCACCTTGGTCTTGGGGTCCATGGGGTAGGCGAGGAGGAAGGGATCACCGGGCTTCAGCTCTTCCGGGCGGATGGGCTTGGGTTCCCCGCCGCCTTGGGCGTAGACCAAGATGTCCCCGGGCTTCAGGGGTTCCTTTTCCGGGGTGACCTCCTGCTTGGGCCGAAGGCTCGCCCCCACGTAAAAGGCGGAGACCAGGGAGAGGCCGATGCCCGTGCCGATGGCGGTCTTGAGGAAAAGCCGCCTACGGGATGTGCGCAAACGAATCTCGCGTTCGTCCATGCCTTACCTCACCAGGGAAACTCGCTCTTCTCTTCCTCGGTGATGACCTCGTCCCGGCCGAAGAACTTCTTGTAGATGCCGAAAAGGGCCGCCACCACCAGGCTGATGCTGCCGAAGATGAGGCCTTGGAGCCAGGTGGGGTTGTGCCCGGTCTGGGCGGCGTAGACGAGAAGCCGCACGAAAAAGCCGGAAAGGGCGGTAAGGAGGAGGACCAGGATGACGCCCGCGGCCACGGGGGCGGTGGAGGGGGTGGGGAAGTGGCGCCCGGGGCGGAGCTCCACGCCTTCCAGCCAGTAGGAAACGAGGCCGATGAGCCCGTAAAGGAGGAGAACGGCCCCGAAGGCCATGAGGCCGATCTGCCCCACGGAAAGCTCTGCCGGGGTGTGGCCAAGAAGGCGGGCGATGTGGAGCCCGTCCAGATAGGCCGCGTAGAAGAGGCCCGCGGCCAGGATCAGGGCAAAGGTGGGCAGGATGGGGTCGTTGCGGTACATGCTACCCCCTTACTCCACCGGGCCGAAGTTGTTGCCGAAGCTGTTGCGGATGTAGGTGGCCACGGCCTTGAGCTCCTCCTCGCTGAAGTTGGCCCCCACGGCGGGCATGGCGCCCCGGCCGTTTTTCACCGTGTTAAGAATGAGCTGCACGTCCTTTAGGTTGGGATTTCCCGCCAGGGCAGGGAAGGCGGGGGGCATGCCTTGGCCGTTCGCCTGGTGGCAGGCGGCGCAGTGGGCCTCGTAAATGGCCTTGCCCTTTTCCATGAGGGTTTGGTCCACGTTGGCCGCGGGGGCGGCCCCTTGCCCGTGGGCCTGGGCCTCTTGGGCCGGGGGCGCCACCTCGGCCACGATCTTTTCCGCCGCCGGGGAGAGGGCGAAGTAGGCCCAGATGCCCCCCAGGACCACCACGGAGGCCACGGCGTACCAGATGGGGTTGAAGCGCACGGGTTCCACGGGGAGTTCAGGTTCGCCCACCGCCAGGCGGAGCTCCACCTTGCCCGCCACCTCGCCCCCTTCGTCCAAGCCCAGGAGCAGGACGTCGGGGTAGTTGTTCACGGTGAAGGGGATTTCCTTTACCTCTTGTCCTCCGCCCCGGAAGTGGGTGACGAGGCGCAGGGTGTGCTCGCCATCGGGGATTTGGCGGGTGTCTAGCTCCAGCCGGTAGGGGGGCTCCTTAAGGACAGCCAGGGGCTCTTGGGCGCCGTCTAGATACACCTCAATCCGGTCTACGACCATTCTGCCTCCCTTTTGTGAAGCGGGGTGCAAACCCCCACCCCACCACTATAAGGGTACCGGGGCAAGGACAGATGTCCCGTAGAGCCCTAGGAAAGGAGGTCCCGAAGGCGCTTTGCGCTTTGGCGGACGCCTGTCTTCCCCCCACCCACCTCCAGGGCCGCGGTGCCGGTAAAGCCCCTTAGGGAAGGGGCGAGCCTTTCCCACGGCACGCCGCCCGCCCCCACGGGCAGGTGGTCGTCCTTGCGGCCGTGGTTGTCGTGGAGGTGGAGGTGGATAAGCCTTCCGCCTAAGGCCTCGAGGTAGCGAAAAGGCCCCGTGGGCCCGAGCTCCACCAGGGCGTGGCCCACGTCCAGGCAGAAGCCGTACTGGGGAAAGCGTTCCAGAAGGGCCTTGAGCTCCTCGGGGCCCCGTATGAGGTCCTCTTCCGAGAGGGCTAGGTTTTCCAGGGCCACGGGGAAGGGGAGGGGAAGGAGGGCGGTGAGGGTTTTTTCCAGGGCCTCCCGGGCCAGGTCCAGGGCCATGGGGTGGCGCACGGGCACCTGTCCGGTGTGAAGGACCCCCACCTTGGCCCCTAAGCCCTCGCCGAATTCCAGGGCCCGCTTGAGGCGTTCCTCGGAGAGCTTTCGGACGTTTGGGATAAGGCTTGCCGGGTTCATCTCCACAAAGGGAAGGTGGAGGGTGAAGCCCACCCCCAGGGCCTCCCCTGTGGCCCTAAGGCTACGGGGGTCGGGGAGGGGGAGGACCTCGTGGAGGTCGTAGGCCACCTCGAGGTCCAACCCCTCTTCCGCCGCCAGGCGGAAGGCCTCCTCGTAGCCCATCTCGGCGTTAAAGGGGCTAAAGCCTAGGCGCATCCGTTCCATTTTATCGGATGGCCTCCGCCTTACGCTGGGCTTCCTCCAAAGCCTTTTGCGGCGGCACCCCACCTTTTAGGCTCTTCTCCAAGGCCTCCGCCAAGAGGCTCGCCCAGGCGGAAAACTGGGGCAAGCGAGGCCTTTCTTGCGCGTGGGCGATCTGCTCAAAGGCCACTTTGCGGAAGGGGTTTTCCCGGTAAAAGCCCTCGAGGAGGGGCAGGGCGGACTTGCGCACGGGGACGTAGTAGCTGGCCTCCACCCAACGGGCCACGTTTTGGGGCTCCATCAGGTACCGCCAAAACTCCAAAGCGCCCCGCACCTGGGCCTCGGAAGCCCCCTTGAGGACCACCAGCTGGGCCCCGCCCATGGGCACCTTGCCCTGGGGTTCCCGGGGCACGGGGGCCACCCCTAGGGTGAAGGCGAAGGAGAAGTTCTCCGCCGCGGGCCAGTTGGCGATGGAGGCCATGACCATCATCCCCTTGGTGCGCACGAAGTCCAGCTGGGCGAAGGTGGCCTCGGCCATGCTGCGTACGGAGAGGGCCCCGGCCCGGTTTAGGCGCCAAAGCATCTCCAGGGCATCCAGGGCCTCGGGTGAGAGGAAGTTGGGCTTCCCATCCTTGACCAAGCTCCCACCGCGGCTCGTCACCATGGCCTCAAAGAGCCAGGCCTGGGGGTCGGTGACGAAGATGAAGCCCTTGGCCTGGCGGGAGGTTAGGGCCTTGGCCGCCGCTTCAAACTCTTTCCAGTCCCGGGGGGCTTTGAGCCCTTTAGCCCGGAAGGCGTCCAGGTTGTAGAAGAGGACGGGGGTGGAGGTGTTTAGGGGAAGGCCGTAGCGCTTGCCTTCCACGACCCCGTAGTTCCAGGCGGGCTCAAAGAGGTCTTCCACGAAGGCCCGGTCCAGGTTCAGGTACCCGTCCAGGGCCAGGGCCCGCCCTTCCCCCACCAGACGGGGGAAGAAGGAGATCTCCGCCTGAAAAAGGACGGGCTGGCCCCCCGTGCGCAGGGCGGCCACCAGCTTGGTTTCGGCCTCCTTGTAGTCCCCAGCGTACTGGGGGGTTACCCGGTACTGGGATTGGCGGGCATTGAACTCCTGGGCCAAGGCGGCAAGGAGCCTGCCGGCGGGGCCGTCCATGGAGTGCCAGAAGGAAACCTCCGCTTGGGCCAAAGCGGGGGCCAAGAGGAGGAGAAGAGGCAGGAGCTTTGTCATGGGAGGGATTTTATCACTGCCAGGGTCAGGGCCGCTTTTCCACCGCCAGGGCCTTCCGCTGAGCCTCCTCCAGGGCCAGCTGGGGCTTCACCCCTTGCTTTAGGCTCCGCTCCAGGGCCTCTTCCAGGTAGCCGTACCAGACCACGAGCTCGGGGTCCTGGCTCCAAGGCCGCCCCAGTTCCGCCTGGGCGAAGACCGCCTGGCGCTCGGGGTCCTTGAGGAAATCCGCGAGTTCCCTTTCCGCTTCCTTGCGCAAGGGCAGGTACCAGGTGGTGCGCACCCACGCCGCCTGGCGCTTGGGCTCCAGGAAGTGGAGCCAGAAGGCCACCGCCCCCTGAACCTGCTCGGCGCTTGCCCCTTTGAGGACCACCAGGGCCGCCCCGGAAAGGGGCACCACCCCCCCTTCCCGCCGGGGCAAGGGGGCTAGGCCCACGGCGAAGGGGAGGGAGGTCTGGGCCTCCACCACGGGCAAGGCGGTGGTGGGCCCAAGCCCCATGAAGGCCTTGGTGCGCAGGAAGTCGGCCACGGCGAACTGGGCCTCCGCCAGGTTGCGGGCCTGGGCGTGCCCCTTCTGCACCATGCGGTAAAGCATCTCCAAGGCCTCCACCACCTCCTTGGAGGTGAAGGCGGGAAGCCCGTTTTTGACCAGGCTCCCCCCCAGGCTCATGACGATGGCGTTAAAGCTCCAGATGTCCGTGGAGACCACCATCCCCTTGGCGGTGCGGCCCGTGAGCCGGGCGGCGGCCTCCTCCACCTCCGGCCAGGACCTGGGGGGCTTTAGCCCCCGGGCGCGGAAGGCATCCTTGTTGTAGTAGAGGGCGGGAACGGAAAGCCCCAGGGGAAGCCCAAAGGTTCTTCCCTTCACCTGCCCTGTCCGGAGCATCTCGGGGTAAAGGTCCCGGGGAAGGTCCTTTAGGTAAGCGTCCAGGGGAAGGGCCACCCCCTCTTGGGCGAGCCGAGGCAGAAAGGAAAGTTCCCCGTGGAAGAGGACCGGGGCCCCTCCGGCGCGCAAGGCGGCGAGGAGCTTCACCCCCGCTTCCCGGTAGTCCCCCACATAGCGGGCCTCGAGGCGGTAGGCTTTTTGGCTTGCGTTGAAGCTTTGGATGGCCTCCTCCAGGACCTGGTTTCCCGGGGGGCCGGCGGTGTGCCAGAAAGGGATGCTCACCTGGGCCGAGGCCCAGGCCAAAAGGGCGAGGGCAGCAACAGAGCGCCTCATGCCCCCAAGCTTACCCGCCTCGAGGTGAGAGGGCGGTGAGGGGAAGTTCTAGGCCTTGAAGGAAAGGAAGGGCTTTCCCGTAAAGGGCCTTGCGGGCCTCCAGGAACTCATGGCGGGCCTGGGGCCCGAAGAAGCTCTTGGGAAGGAGCTCGGGGGGCAAGAGGGGGTCCAGGAAGAGCACCTTGCGCATCTCGTGCACCAGGCGGGTGAGGGAATGGAAGGCCTCCTCCGGCCCCTCGGGGACCTCCAGGGGGAAGAGGGCCTGGTAGTGGGCCTGGGCCCTCTCCAGGGGGAAGATGCGTTGGATCTCCTCCTTGGGCCCCAGATGCTCCCCTTGGAAGAGGGTGGCGGGAAGCTGGTAGAAGGCCAGGAGTTCCCGGGTGGCCTCGAGGTCCACCCCCGCCCCCAAGTACACCCCCGATTGCAGGCTCCCGTAGCCCAAAAGGGCCATCTCCCGCCGGAAGCGCTCCCTTTCCCCCCGGTCCTTTGGACCCTCCGGCAAGACCAGGAGGAAGCGCCCATCCCACGGCGGCCTGGGCTCGTAAAGGCGGCGGCGCACCTGGCGCACCTGCCAGTACACCCGCTCGGAAAGGGCGTAGTACGCCGTGCGCCCCGCCCGCTCCGGCCGCACCCAGCCCCGCCTGGCGCTCCGGGAAAGGGCGGCCCGCACCGCCGCCTCGGAAAAGCCCAAGGCCTCCATCATGGCGATGAGGTCCTTGACCCGGGCCCGGCGTTCCGGGTAGACATACTCCACAAAAAGGGTGAAGATGGTGGAGCGCGCCCGCATCAGAAGGAGGGTTCCAAGCGCTTTTCCCGGTATTCCAGAAGCGTCTTTTCCAGGAAGGTGGCCAGGGGCACGCTTCCCAGGTTCCCCCGGTGGCGCCGCCTGACGCTCACCGTTCCCTCCGCCTTCTCCTTATCCCCCACCACCAGGATGTAGGGCACCTTCTGCACCTCGGCGTCGCGGATCCTGGCCTGCATGCGCTCGCTCCTCAGGTCGGCCTCGGCCCGGAGGCCCGCCTCCTTCAGCTTAAAGGCCACCTCCTTGGCGTAGTCCTCCTGTTTTTCCGAAACCGGGATGACCACCGCCTGCACCGGGGAAAGCCACAAGGGGAAGTCCCCGGCGAAGTGCTCAATGAGGATGCCGATGAAGCGCTCCAAGGAGCCAAAGGGGGCGCGGTGGATCATGACGGGGCGGTGCTCCTCCCCGTCCGGCCCCACGTAGGCGAGGCCGAAGCGCTCGGGCAGGTTGTAGTCCACCTGGATGGTGCCCAGTTGCCACTCCCGGCCCAAGGCGTCCTTGACCACGAAGTCCAGCTTGGGGCCGTAGAAGGCGGCGTCCCCCGGCTCCACGGTGTAATTAAGGCCCGCTTCCTGGGCCGCCTCCTCAATCTGCCTTTCCGCCAAGGCCCACTTGGCCTCGTCCCCCACGTACTTTTCGCTTCCCGGCTCCCGCACCCCGATCCTGGCCCGGTAGTCCCTAAGCCCCAAGGTGGCGAAGACCTTTAAGACCAGGTCCAAGACCCCCAAAAACTCCGCCTTCACCTGCTCGGGGGTGCAGAAGAGGTGGGCGTCGTCCTGGGTGAAGCCCCTTACCCGGGTGAGGCCCAAAAGCTCCCCCGCTTTTTCGTAGCGGTAGACGGTGCCGAACTCGGCGATCCTCAAGGGAAGCTCGCGGTAGGAGCGCTTCTTGTAGGCGTAGATGCGGATGTGGTGGGGGCAGTTCATGGGCTTGAGGAGGTATTCCTCCTCCTCCCCCCGCTCCTTGAAGCTGATGGGGGGAAACTGGCTTTCCGCGTAGTAGGGGTAGTGGCCCGAGGTCTTGTAAAGCTCCAGGCTGCCGATGTGGGGGGTGGTGACCAGCTGGTAGCCCCGCCGGATCTGCTCCTCCCGCATGAAGGCCATGAGTTCCTCCCGGATCACGTTCCCCTTGGGCAGCCAAAGCACCAGGCCCTTGCCCACCATGGGGTCAATGAGGAAGAGCTCCAGCTCCCGCCCCAGCCGGCGGTGGTCCCGCTTTTTGGCCTCTTCCAGTTGCCAGAGGTACTCCTTGAGTTCCTCGGCGGTGCGGAAGGCCACCCCGTAGACCCGCTGCAGCATGGGGCGCCGCTCGTCCCCCCGCCAGTAGGCCCCGGCCACGTGGGTGAGCTTGAAGTGGGGAGGGATGCGGCCCGTGGAGGGGACGTGGGGCCCGCGGCAGAGGTCGGTGAAGCCGTAGGCGTCATCCCCCTGCTGGTAAAAGCTAATCTCCTCCCCCTCGGGGATTTCCTGGATGAGCTCGGTCTTGTAGGGGTCCTTGCCCTGGTAGCGGGCCAGGGCCTCCTCCCGGGAGAGGACGTAGCGGCGCAAGGGAAGGTCCTTTTGCAGGATGGCCCGCATCCTTTCCTCTATGGCCGGCAGGTCCTCGTCCGAGAGGGGCTCGGGGGCGTCTATATCGTAGTAAAAGCCCTTCTCAATCACCGGGCCCACCCCGAGCCGCACGCTTTCTGGGTTGTACCCCTTTTCCTGGAAGTGTTCCTTCACTGCCTGGGCCAGGACGTGGGCCAGGGTGTGGCGGAAAAGGGTCTGGTACTCGGGGTCCTTCTCGGTGAGGATGCGCACCTTGGCCCCTGGGGGCAGGGGCTTGAAGAGGTCGTAGACTTCCCCGTCCACGATGGCCCCCACCGCCGCCTTGGCCAGGCCCGGGCCCACGGCCTTGGCCACGTCATAGGCGGTGGCCCCTTCCGGGACCTCGAGGGCCTTCCCGTCCGGCAAATAGACCGTCATGCACCCCACTATACCCGGCCTACCCCTCCTCGGGGAGCCTTTCCCCCAGGAGAAAGGCCGAGGCGTAAAGGCCCGCCGCCAGGAGGAAGAGGGCGGGAAAGCCAGCCCGGTCCGCCACCCATCCCCCGAGCACCGTGGAGAAGGCGAAGACCCCGGCCACCGTGTTGCCGAGCCCGATGAAGGCGCTCCGCTCCTCGGGCGGGGCCAGGTTCAGCAGGTAGGTGGTGGTGGCGAGGCCCAGGGCCGCCAGGTAGGCCCCTTGCAGGAGGAAGACCAGGCCAAAGAGGCCCGGGGCGAGGAAGAGGGCGAGAAGGGGCGCCAGGAAGCCCAAGGCCGCCCCGGCCCTCAGGACCCCCTTGGAGCCCCTTTCCGCCAGCCGGGCCCAAAGGAGGTTGGAAAGGGTGAAGGAAAGGGCGTAAAGGGAGAGGTAAAGGCCAAGCTCCTCCCCCTGCCCCAAGGCCCGCACGGCGTAGACGGCGTAGAAGGGATCGGCCATCCCCGCGAGGCCCAGGACCACCCGCACCCGAAGGTAGCGGCGGAAGCCGGGGTGGAGGAGGGGGCGCCGGAAGTCCAGCCGGGCGGTCCTGGGGGGTTCTTCGGGCTCCTCCACCCGGCCGAAAAGGTGCCAGCCCAAGCCGAAGGAAAGGGCCCCCAGGCTAAAAAGAAGGGCGTAGGGCAGGGGGAAGGGAAGGGGCAAAGCCAGGATCTCCCGCACCCCAAACCCCGCCGAGAAGGCCAAGAGCCCCCCCACCAGGTTGCGGGCGGAGAAGAGGGCGGCCCGGCGCTCCGGCGGAATGGTCTTGGCCACCACCTCCCAGAAGGGCAAACTGGAAACCCCGGTGAAGAGGGCGTTCAAAAGGAGACCCAGGAGAAAGCCCCCCAAGAGAAGGCCCGGCCAAGGCCCAAGGAGGAAGGCGGAAAGGGCCATGAGGACCACGCCAAGGAGCCTCAAGGCGGCCACCTTGCGGTAGAGGACGATCTTTTGGGGAAAGCGGGCCACATAGGGGGCCAAGAAGGCCTGGGGCACCATGCCCCCCGCCTGGAGGAGGGCCGGGAGGAGGCCGATGAGGGCGCCCGGAGCCCCCAGCTTGGCGGCGAAGCCGGAGAGGACGATGTTGGCGTTCAAAAAGGTGTCCCCGAGCCACACCAGCCAGCCGTTCACCACCGCCAGGCGGTAGTTCCGCTCCCTCAGGTCTAAGATGGGGAGGATGCTTCTTCTCCCTTCCCTTGGGCCCTTCCACATCCTGCACCCACGCTACAACGCGGCCACGGTTTTGGCCATGCTGGAAGAGGCGCGCCCCAAGGCGATTTACCTCGCCTCCCACTCGGAAGCGGCCTTGCAAGAGGGCGCTTGGCGGGAGGAGGACCCCCTTCTCTTCCACCTCCTGCCCTGGGCGGAGGAGAGGGGCATCCCCGTGGCGGCCCTGGACGCCGAGGCCCACCTCAAGGGAGAGGCGGAGGCTTTCCGCCAGGCCCTGGCCCAGCACCCCTTGGGGTCGCCTTACCTGGAGCGGATGCGGGCCTTTGACGAGGCCCTGCTGGACCTCTTAAAGACCCCCCTTTCCCCTGAGGTTTTGGGCTCGGAGGCCTTTCTTTCCCGCTTGCGGGAGGTCTACCGTGGCTTCGCCGAGGCCTTTGGGGAAGGCCCAGCCACGGGCTTCCGCCGCCAGCGCATGGAAGGGGTGAAGGCGGCCCTTGCGGGGAAGGAAGGGGCGGTGGTGGCGGAGCTTTTGGACTACGCCCTTTTGGCGGAGGCCTTCCCCCACGCCCTGCCCCAGGCCCACACCCCCACGGAGAAGGAGCGGGAGCGGGCCCTTTTGGACCGGGCCTGGCAGCTTAAGGAGGAGGACGACTGGGGGGCGCTTCTGGAGGGGCTTTTCGCCATCGGAAGCCCCGAGGCCCTTTACCTGGCGGCCCAGATCTACCTGGCGGCGGGGGAGTGGCGGCAGGCCCTAAGCCTCATGGAGGAGGTTTTCCGCACGGACTTTCAGCACCCCGGCTACCTTCCCGGCTACGTCCTCGCCCGCTTTGGGCAATTATTGGACCTGGCGGGGGAGCGGGAGCGGGCCCTAAGGGCCTACCGGGGGGTCTTGGCCCTTTCCTACGCCCCGGAGGAGGCCCGGGCCATCGCCCTGGCGGGCTTGCGGAGCCCTTTTCGCCTGGAAGGAGGGGGTCATTTGTCCTAGGGTGGGGGGCCTATCCTGAGGGCATGGAGGTGGAGGTCCGCCGTGCCCGCCATGCCCTTTACCTGCGGCTGGCCGCGGTCCACGCGGGGCCCTTGGGGCCAGCCCTTTTAGGGCACCCGGAACTTGCGCCCCGCTACAGCGAAGCCTACGCCGCCTGCGGGGGGGCGGAGGGGCTTCCCTGCCAGGGGGTGGGGGGCGAGCCTCGAGTCTGCGTGGTGCGGCGGCTGGAACACCTCGCCTATAGCGCCCTCCGAGGGGGCAAGCGGCGCCGGGAGCAGGAGCGGGTTTTGGTGGAGGGGCTTCTTCGCTGCGTGGCCCACTTAAAGCGGGAGTTCCCCCTGGAGTTCCTGCCGGTCCTCGAGGCCACGGAAAGCTATCTGGAAAAAGATCTAAAATACCTCCGGGGCGAGGCGTCCCCGGAGGCGGTGGTCCAGGCGGCTAGACCAGATGGTACATCCGGCCCAGAAGGAGCATGAGGGCCACGGTGGCGGCGGAGAGGACGATGAGGATGAGCATGAAGAAAATGAAGCGCAGGTCAAAGGTCTCCCCTTCCGTGGTGAGGACCCGGGGGTTTAGGATCAGGTAGAAAAGCAGGGTCACCAAGGCGGCTCCCAGGGCGAAAAGGGCGATATAAACCATACTTCCCTCCCTTACCAGAGGCGAAAAAGCGCCTCCAGGCTCGGCCTCAAGTTTACCAGGCCCACCCCGTAGGTGGGAATCCCCTGCTTGCGGCCCACCTCCCCCCAGTAGGGGCCCGGGGCCTGGGGCAGGTCCAGGGGCAAGGGGGGGCTTTCCCAGGGCTCGTAGCTTCGCACCTCCCGGTAGGTGAAGCCCGTGGGGGCCTCCACGTGGAGGACAAGGGGCGCCTCCTCCGCCCCCAAAGGCCTCCAGCCCGAGGCGGTTTCCTTGCCCCCCGGGAAGGCCAGCCCCAGGCCCTCCCCGGGGAAGAGCAAAAGGAGGCGGTCCGGGGCGAGGCGCTTGAGGAGGTGCTCCAGGGGGGCGCGGGTGGGCCCGGTGAGGGGCAAGCCCTCCTGGGTGGGGGAAAGGGGGGAGGGGTCCAGGGCCAAAAGGATGCGGCCCCGGAAGGCGAGGCCGTTCAGGGCCCAGAGCACGGGAAGGGCCTCCTCGTAAGGGGCGTGGAGGAGGGTGGTGCCCCCGCCCCGGCCGCCTTCCAGGTAGGCGTAGAGGGTGCCGAACTCGTCCAGGCCGGCCCGCACCTTCTCCGAGAAGGCCTCGAGGTCCAGGGAAAGCCGTTCCAAGAGCGCGGAAGCCATGTTCTCATGGTATCCTAAGCCCCGTGCGCTACCTGGTCCTCTCGGACATCCACGGGAACTGGCCCGCCCTGGAAGCCGTGCTGGAGGCGGCTCCCCCCTTTGACCGGGTCCTTTTCCTGGGGGACGCGGTGGGCTACTATCCCGATGGGGACCGGGTGCTGGACTGGCTTAAGGAGGCGGGGGCCCTTTGCGTTTTGGGCAACCACGACGCCTGGCTCCTGGCCCTGGACCGCCTTCCCTTGGAGGGGGCGGTGATGGAGATCCTGGCCTGGCAGCGGGCCCGCCTCTCCCCCGCCCACCTCGTCTTCCTCTCCTCCTGGCCCTGGCAGAGGGAGGTGGAGGGGGCGCTTTTGGTCCACGGAAGCCCCTGCGACCCCCTGGAGTACCTGGACGAGCTGGAGCTTGCCCGGGAGGGCTTCCGCTGCACCGAGGCCCGCCTCGCCTTCCACGGCCACACCCACCTGGCGGGGGCCTTTTTGGAGCTTACGGGCCCCAGGCCCTGGGTGCGCCACCAGAGCTTCGCCCAAGGGGGGGAGCTCCTCCTTCCCCCCACGGTGCGGGCCCTGGTCAACCCCGGCTCCGTGGGCCAGCCCCGCGACCGGGTGCCGGGGGCGGCCTTCGCCCTATGGGAGGGGGACCGGGTGGAGTTCTTCCGGGTGGCCTACCCCCTGGAGCGGGTGGCCCGGCGCCTTAGGGAGGAGGGGTTTCCCGAATGGCTCTACACACGCCTCACCCTGGGGGAATAATCGGACACGAGGCGGTGCTGGCCCTCTTGCCCCGCCTCGCCGCCCACACCCTGCTCTTTTCCGGGCCTGAGGGGGTGGGGCGGCGCACCGTGGCCCGCTGGTACGCCCTGGGCCTCAACCGGGGCTTCCCCCCGCCCCCCTTGGCGGAGCACCCCGACCTCCTGGAGGTCGGGCCCAAGGAGCGGGGCCTAAGGGGGGAGAAGGAGGTGCGGCTGGAGGAGGTGGAGCCCCTTTTTGACTGGTTCGCCACCCATCCCCGGGAGCGGGTGAAGGTGGCCATCCTGGACGCCGCCCACCTCCTCACCGAGGCGGCGGCCAACGCCCTCCTGAAGCTTTTGGAGGAGCCTCCCTCCTACGGGCGCATCGTCCTCATCGCCCCGAGCCGGGACACCCTCCTCCCCACCCTGGCGAGCCGGGCCCTGGAGGTCCCCTTCGGCCCCGTGCCCGAGGAGAAGCTCCTTTCCCTCACCCAAGACCCCGAGCTCCTGGCCTACGCCGCGGGGGCCCCGGGGCGGCTTTTCCGCGCCCTGGCCGACCCGGAGGCCCACCGGGCCCGGATGGAGCTGGCCCGCGAGGCCCTTCGGGCGCCGCCCTTGGCCCGGCTTGCCCGCTTGCGGGAGCTCTTGACGGAGGAGGAGGGGTTTTTCGCCCTCCACGCCCTCCTGAGGGAAAGGCCCAGGGCCCTTTTGGCCCTGGAGTCCGCCCGCGAGGCCCTGGAAGGGTATGTGAACCCTGAGCTGGTCCTGGCCCGCTTGGCCTTAGACTTAGAAGCATGACCGTGGGCGTCCGCTTCCGCACCCCCCTTCTCCTCTACTGCGCCTTCCGGGGGGAGCCCCCGCCCCTGGAGGCCTACGTGGTGGTGCGCACCAATAGGGGCCTCGAGGTGGGCAAGGTGCGTACCCCCCCGCGGAAGGCCCGGGAGGAGGGCGAGGTGGTGCGCCTCGCCACCAAGGAGGACCTGGACAAGGCGGCGCGCCTGCGGGCCAAGGCCGAGGAGGCCGCCTTTTACCTGCGGGCGCGGCTTAGGGAGGAGGGCGTGGCGGCCAAGGTTTTAGGGTGCGACTTCACCCTGGACGGCCGCCACCTTTTGGTCCACTACGCCGCGGCGGAGCGGGTGAACCTCCGCCGCTTCACCCGGGAACTGGCCGGGCGCTACGACGCCCGGGTGGAGTTCGTGGCGGAAGGCCCCCGGGAGGAGGCCCAGTACCTGGGCGCCTTGGGGGCTTGCGGCATGGAGTCGTGCTGCTCCACCTGGCTACAGGGCTTCGCCCAGGTTTCCATCAAGCTCGCCCGGGACCAGCAGCTTCCCCTTAACCCGGAAAAGATCTCGGGGCCCTGCGGGCGGCTCCTCTGCTGCTTGGCCTACGAGCACCCCGTGTACCAGGAGCTCCTGGCCGAGCTTCCCAAAAAGAACGCCCGGGCCTGCACCAAGGCGGGGGTCTGCGGCAAGGTGCAGAAGGTGAACCCCCTGAAGGGCACGGTGGAGCTCCTGCTGGAGGAGGGGAAGAGCCTGGAGGTTTCCAAGGAGGAGCTGGCGTGAAAAGCCACCTGCCCCAAGGTCCCCTCCCCGCCTTCTACCACTACTACCCCGGCGTGCCCGCGGTGGTGGGGGTGCGGTTTGGGGAGAGGGTGAACTTCTGCCCCGCCGTTTGGAACATGGGCCTCTCCGCCGACCCGCCCCTCTTTGGCGTCTCCCTAAGCCCCAAGCGCTTCACCCACGGCCTCATCCTCCGAGCGGGGCGCTTTTCCTGTAGCTTCCACCCCTACACCCAGGCAGCCCTGATCCAGCGGCTCGGAAGCGTGTCCGGACGGGAGGTGGATAAGGGCGAGGTGCCCCACTTCCTGGGCCACACGGGGGTGCCCATCCTGGAGGGGGCCTACGCCGCCTACGAGCTGGAACTCTTGGAGGTGCGCACCTTCGGCGACCACGACCTCTTCGTGGGGAAGGTGGTGGCGGTGTGGGAGGAGGAAAGCCTCTTGGACGAGAGGAAGCGGCCCAAGCCCGGCCTCGCCCTCCTCTACTACGGCAAGGGGCTTTACGGCCGCGCGGGGGAGGAGGTCTTTACCCCTTGACCCAGGCCCAGGCCTTCGCCCGGAGGGTGCGCCGCCTGGCCCTAAACCGCCAGGCCACGGAGGCCCAGGTCTTCCTGGAAAGGGGCTTCCTCTACCTGCGGGCGGACGGCTTCGCCCGCTTCGCCCAAGGGGAGGGGGCGGAGGGGCTTTCGGACTTCGCCCTGAAGGGGAAGGGGGTGGAGCTCCGCTTCCCGGACGGGAGCGCCCTTTTTCTCTTCTACCGCCTAGGAAGGCTTCAGAAGTGGGTAACGCCCTACTTCTCGTAAGGCTTGCCCACCGCCGCCGGGGGGCGGCTACGCCCGATGAAGCCCGCCAGCACCAGCACCGTGACCACGTAGGGGAACGCCTGCACCAAGACGGCGGGGAGGATCTCCGTGCCCTGAAGCTGGATGGCCAAGGCGGAGGCGAAGCCGAAGAGCAGGGTGGAGAAGAGGATGCCCACGGGGTGCCACTTGCCGAAGATCATGGCCGCCAGGGCGATGAAGCCCATCCCCGCCGACATCCCCCGCACGAACTGGTTGAGGAAGCCGATGGCCAAGTAGGCCCCGGCGAGCCCCGCCAAGACCCCGGAAAGCACCACCCCCACGTAGCGCAGGCGGTACACGTTCACCCCCAAGGTGTCCGCGGCCTCGGGGTGCTCCCCCACGGCCCGCAGGCGGAGGCCAAAGGGGGTTTTGAAGAGAACCCACCAGGCCAAGGGCACCAGGAGGAAGGCCAGGTAGACCAAGGGGGAGAGGGCGAAGCCCTCGGGGCCCAGGAGGGGGAGGCGGTTCGCCACCTCCTTGGAGCTGGTGGCGTTGCCGTAGAAGTAGGTGAGGACCAGGCTTGGAGCCCCCGCCGCCAGGAGGTTGATGGCGGTGCCGCTGATGATCTGGTCCGCCCGGTAGCGGATGGAAACCACCCCGTGCACCCAGGCCACCAGGCCCCCCACGGCCATGGCGGCCAAGACCCCGAGCCAAGGGAGCCAGGGGTGGGGCCCCGGGCCCAAGGCGGCCTCAAAGCGCTCCACCACCACCGCCGCGGTGAGGGCCCCGAAGAGGATGACGCCCTCGAGGGCGATGTTCACCACCCCACTCCTTTCCGAAAACATTCCCCCCAAGGCGGTGAAGAGGAGGGGGGTGGTCTGGCGCAGGGTGGAGAGGAAAAGAGCGGTGAGGAAGGCGGTGTCCAGGTTCACGCCCGCACCTCCTTCTCCTCCTTAAGCTCCACCTCCGCCGCCCTCAAGGGATCGGTGAAGTAGCGGGGCAAAAAGCCCCCGGCGGCGATGAAGAGCACGATGAGGGCCTGCAAGACGGAGACCAGCTCCCGGCTGATGCCAAGCTGCAGGTTCACCTGTAGCCCCCCGGTGAGGAGGATGCCGAAGAGCCAGGCGGCAAGCCCCACCCCTAGGGGGGTGTTCTGGCCCATGAGGGCCACGGCGATGCCGTCAAACCCCACGGAGTAGGGGAGGGACTGCTTCAGGCGGTACTCGTCAATCCCCCCGCCCAGCACGTAGTGGGTGGCGGCAAGCCCCGCCAAGGCCCCCGCCAAAAACATGATGAGGACCACCTTCCTCCCCGCCAGCACCCCCCCGTACTCCGCCGCCTTGGGGGCGAGGCCCAGGGCGCGAAGCTCATACCCCCCCACGGTCCGGAAGACGTAGAAGTGGAAGAAGAGGAGGGCCAAAAGGGCGAGGAGGAAGGCCCCGTTGAGCCGCACCGAGGTGAGGTCGGGGCCGAAGGCCACCTGGGGCCCAGGGAGAAGCCCCCCGAGGATGTACCCCGCCACCCCGAGGAGGAATGCGGCGAGCACCCGGTGCCCCAGGCCCTTCCGCACCAGGAGGTAGCCGAGAAGACCAAGAAGGAGAGCCAAGGGCAAGGCGAAGGAAAGCTCCCCGCCCGGCGCCACCAGCTCCGTCCAGTGGGGCAGGCGGGCCTCGGGGCGCACCTCGTAGCTCCGCGCTTCATAGCCTGGGTACTTGAAGGGAAGGTGGAGGGTTTGGCCGAAGAACTTGTACTCGTTGGCGGAGATGAGGAAGAGGAAGAAGCTTGCGGCGATGTAGTTGAACATGATGGTGTTGATGACCTCGTGGGCGCCGAAGCGGGCCTTGAGCCAGCCCGCCAGCGCCCCCCAAAGCCCCCCGGCCACCGCGGCGGCCAGGATGGCCAGGGACAGGACGAGCCAGCGGGGCCCCGGCAGGTACACCCCCACCAGCATGGCGGCGATGGCCCCCAGGATGAGCTGCCCCGGGGCGCCGATGTTGAAAAGGCCGCCCCTAAAGCCCAAGGCCACGGCGAGGCCGGTGAAGATGAGGGGGGTGGCTAGGAGGAGGCTTTGCAAAAAGCCCGAGGGGTTCACCAGGGGGCTGTAGAGGAGCTGGTAGGTGTAGGTGATGAGGTCCAGCTTGAGCATGAGGGCTTCCCGCCAAGAAGCCGCTTCCCCGGGGCTTTCCTTGAGCACCGCCACCATGACCCCGCCCAGGAGGGAGGCGAGGAGCAAGGAGAAAAGGGGCACCACCACGCCCCGCCGCCGCACCAAAAAGGCGAGCCCCCCCGGGGAAAAGGTGCGGGCGAGGAGGAGAAGGTAAAGGCTATAGGCCAAGGTGGTGTAGCTCCCTAAGCCCAGGCTGTAGCGGCGGAGCAAGGGCCTTTCCGCCAAGCGGTTCACCTCGGCCACGCTGCCTTGGAAAAGCGCGTAGGCCAGGAGGAAAAGCCCAAGCCCCAAAGCCCCCGCCAGGTAAAGCCCCCGGGGGCCGGCCTTGGTCCAGGGAAGGAGAAGGCTCAGGCCGAGCCAGGCCAGGCCCAGGTAGAAGAGGGTGTAGAGCCAGCCGTCCCGGTAGCCTTGCGGGAGGCTTCCTTGGGGCAGGTGGTGGCCGAAGGGGTTCAGGAGGACGCCTTCGCCGCCGAAGAGGCGGTGGGGTACAGCCCAGGGGGCCAGGTACCAGAGGAGGAAGGTGAGCCCTCCCCCGAGGAGGACCAGGACCCCGAGGCGTTTCCGGTCCGTCAACACGCCCACGATTGTACCCCACCCGCCTGGGCGGAACGCCCCGTTGGTGCTAGACTCCCCTCGTGGCGGTCTTGCCCGAGGAAAAAGCCAAGCGGGTGCGGCGGATGTTCTCGGAGATCGCTCCCCGCTACGACCTCCTAAACCGCCTCCTTTCCCTGGGGGCGGACGTGCGCTGGCGAAGGCGGGCGGTGGCCCTGGCCTTGGAGAAGGGCCCAAGGCGCATCCTGGACCTGGCCACGGGGACGGGGGACCTGGCCCTTTTGCTAAAGGCCAAGGCCCCGGGGGCGGAGGTGGTGGGGGCGGATTTCGCCCCCCCCATGCTGGAGATCGCCCGAAAAAAGGCGCGGGCAAGGGGGCTCGCGGTGCGGTTCCTCGAGGCCGACGCCCTGGCCCTCCCATTCCCCGAGGGGGCCTTTGACGCCGTGACCCTCGCCTTCGGCTTCCGCAACTTCGCCGACCATGGGAAGGCCCTCGCCGAAATCCACCGGGTCTTGGCCCCCGGGGGCAGGCTCGTCCTCCTGGAGTTTCCCCCACCCCCCAAGGGAGCCTTCGGCCTGGTCTACCGGGTTTACTTCCAAAGGGTCCTCCCCCTCCTCGGGGGGGTGATCTCGGGGAACTTCGGCGCCTACCGCTACCTGCCGGAAAGCGTGGAGGCCTTCCCGCCCCCAGAGGCCCTAAAGGCCCTCATGGAGCGGGCGGGGTTTTCCGTGCGCTACGAGCTCCTCACCTTCGGGGTGGCGGCCATCCACGTGGGGGATAAGCCCTAAAGCCCCGCCGCCCGGGCCAGGTCCTCGTCGCTTGGGATCTCCCCTTCCTTGAGCCTTTCCACCAGGAAGCGGGCCATCCGGCCCAGGGCGTCCCGCACCTGGCGCCACGCCTCCAGGGGCTTCCCCGTGGGGTCGGGGAAGGAGACGTGGCGCTTCTCCGTCCTCGCCGGGTAGGCGGGGCAGGCCTCCTTGGCCTGGTCGCACACGGTGAGGACCAGGCCGAAGTTCCAAGGGTCCGGCACCTCCCAGAGGGTCTTGGAATGGTGGCCCGAGAGGTCCAGCCCCACCTCCGCCATGACCCGCTTGGCCTCCTCCTTCACGAAGGTCTTTTCCGTGCCGGCGGAGTGGACCTCGAGGTCCGCCCCAAGCTCCCGGGCGAAGTGCTTGAGCCAGGCCTCCGCCATCTGGCTCCGGGCGGAGTTGTGGGTGCAGAGGACGAGGACCCGCATCCTCCAAAGCCTAGCCCCCCTCGGTCAGGGGGAGATCATGCGCTCAAGCTGGGCCACCTTCTCCTCGAGGACCCTTATCCCCCGGCGCCAGAAGTCCACGCTTTCCAGGTCAAAGCCGAAGCGGAGGGCGAGCTCCTTGGCCCGGTAGCGGCCGGACTCGGCGAGGAGGGCCTCGTAGCGCCCGGCGAAGCCGGGGTCCTCCTTGGCCTCCTGGTAGACGGCAAGCCCAAAGAGGAGGCCGAAGGTGTAGGGGTAGTTGTAGAAGTCCGCCCCGTAGTAGTGCCCCTTCACCGCCCACATGTAGGGGTGGCGGGTGGCGAGGGCCTCCCCATAGGCCTCCTCCTGGGCCCTTAGCATGAGCTCCTTGAACTCCCTCGGGGAAAGCTCCCGCGCCTTGCGCCTTTGGAAGACCCAGGACTCAAAGAGGAAGCGGCTATGGATGTCCACCACCACCTGAGCCGCCCCCTGCAGGTAGGCGTCCAGGATGAGGAGGCCCTCCCCGGGGGAGGCCTCCTTTAGGGCCGCCTCCACCACCAGGGTCTCGTTCATGATGCTGGCGGTTTCCGCCAGGGTCATGGGCACTTCCCGCAAACTGGCGGGGGCCTGGGCCAGGGCGAAGTTGTGGTAGGCGTGGCCGAGTTCGTGGGCCAGGGTGGAGACCGACTCAAAGCTCTCCTCGTAGTTGGCGAGGATCAGGCTTTTGCCGCCTCCTCTAGGCATGCAGTAGGCCCCGCCCACCTTCCCCTTGCGGGGGAGAAGGTCCATCCAGCGCTCGGCGAAGGCGGCCTCCGCCACCTGGGCGGCCCTTGGGGCGAAGGCGGCGAGCTTTTCCCGGATGAAGCGCCGGGCCTCCTCCAGGGTCCAGCGCCTGCCCTCCCCGATGGGGGCAAAGAGGTCCCACCAGTCCAGGCGCTCCTTGCCCAGGGCCTTGGCCTTGAGGAGGTAGTAGCGGCGGAAAAGGGGAAGGCTTTCCCGCACCGCCTCCTGCAGGGCGGCCAGGGTCTTGCGGCGGATGCGGTTGCGGAGGAGGGTGGGCTCGAGGTCGTCCCTGTACCCCCGGCGCCGGTTGAGGGCGCTAGCCTCCCCCTTCACCCCGTTTAGGGCGTAGGCCAGGGGCACCTCGTGGGCCTCCCAGGCCTTGAGCTCCGCCTCGTAGGCTTTCTTGCGCACCGCCTCCTCGGGGTGGAAGTAGAGGTTGCGCACCTTGGTGATGGGAAGCGCCTCCCCGTCCACCACCGCGGTGATCTGGCTGGTGAGGCTTTCGTGGAGCTTGGCCCAGGCCTGCCGCCCCGAGAGGCTGAGCTCGGCGGCCAGGACCTCCTCCCCCTCCGGCATCAGGTGCAGGGCCTCCTCCTTGGCCTCCTCCACCAAGATGCGGTGGGGCCCCGCCTCCTCGGGCTCCTGCAAGGCCAGGTAGCGGACGAGCCTAGGCCTAAGCCGCTGGAAGTCCAGGAAGAGCACCTCCAGCTCGGAGAGCTTGGCCAAGGCGGCCTCGTCCTGGGTATTGGCGGTGAAGCGGGCGTAGAGGTAGGCCCAAAGGGGGGTGGCCTCCTCCTGAAGGGCGTCCAGGGCGGCCAGGACCTCGCCTAGGATGGCTTCTTTTTCCAAAAGTCCCTTGAGGTGGGCGATCCGCCCCCTTACCCCTTCCCAGGCCCGCCGGAACTCGGGGCTATCCAGGTCGGGGAAAAGGGGCGTTAGGTCCCAGGTGGTCTCGGTCATGCCCCCACTATACCTGACCCGCGGGTCAGAGCTCGGGGTTTTCGGTAGGGGCCTGGAGCGGTGGGGTTGGTGTAGGTACACGCCGGGAGGCTACGGGTTCCTTGGGTGGCTTGAGGTATAGACTGAGGTCATGGAAGGTTTCCCGGTTGTGGTGCGGGTGGACGTTCGCTTTCGCGATCTAGATCCCTTGGGCCATGTGAACAACGCCGTTTTCCTCTCCTACATGGAGCTGGCCCGCATCCGCTATTTCCAAAAAATCTCCCCCGATTGGCTGGAAGAAGGGCACTTCGTGGTGGCCCGCATGGAGGTGGACTACCTGAAGCCCATCTTCCTGGAAGACGAGGTCCTGGTGGGGGTGCGGGCGGTGGGGATGGGCCGTTCCAGCCTGCGCATGGAGCACCTTATTACCGCTAACGGCGTGCCCGCCGCCCAGGGGATGGGGGTGTTGGTCTGGTTGGAGGGGGGCAAGCCCGCCCCCCTGCCCGAAGCGGTGCGCCGGCAAATAGAGGCCTTGGAGGGCCGGCCCCTAACCGCTTCGTAGCACGGCCACCGTTACCCCGTGCCCCCCTTCGTGGGGCGGGGCGTCGGCGAAGCTTTCCACCCGCTTGTCCCGCCTCAGGGCCTCGCGGATGGCCTGGCGCAGGGCCCCCGTGCCCTTGCCGTGGAGGAGGCGGAGGGTGGTGAGCCCTAAGGCCCGCGCTTCCTCCAGGGCTTGGTCCACCTCTAAAAGGGCTTCCTCCACCGTGAGGCCCCTTAGGTCCACCTCCTTCACCTCCCGCCTCGGCTTGGCCAGGAGGGGCTTGGGCGCTTCCTCTTGGGGTAGGGGCCTGAGCTCCTTGGCCTTGAGGCTCATCTTCAAGGGCCCCACCTGGACCAAGGCCTCCTCCCCCCGCACCTCCACCACCCGGCCCCGTTTGCCCAAGGCGGGCACCTCCACGGGGCTGCCGGGGGCGAGGCCGGGCGGGGGCGGGGGAGGGGGGGTCTTCTTGGCGTAGCGCGCCCTGAGCTCCATGAGCTCCCGGAGGGCATCCCGCTTGCTTTCGGTCTTGGCCTTCTCCCGGATGGCCTTGAGCTCCGCCTCCACCTCCAAAAGCCGTTCCCGCACCTCCTCTTCCAAGGCCTTTAGGCGGGCTTCCCGCTCCTCTTGGTGGCGCCTTTCCCGTTCCTCTAGCCCCTGCCTTAAGGCCTCGGCCCGGGCCAGCTCCCCTTCCAGGCGGCGCCTTTCCTCTTCCAGGCGAAGCCTTTCCGCCTCCAGGCGCTCTAAGAGGGTTTCCAGCCTTCCCCCTTCCGGCAGAAGGACTTCCGCCCGCTTCAGCACCGCCTCGGGCAGGGAAAGCCTCCGGGCGATGGCCAGGGCGTAGCTCCGCCCCGGCACCCCCAGGACGAGCTCGTAGGTGGGGCGGAGGGCCTCGAGGTCAAAGCGCATGGAGGCGTTCTGGATCCCCTCCCGCCCCTGGGCGAAGGCCTTGAGGGGGGAGAGGTGGGTGGTGACCATCCCCTTTACCCCCCTTTCCAGAAGGGCTTCCAGGATGGCTTGGGAAAGCGCCGCCCCTTCCTCGGGATCGGTGCCGCTTCCCAGCTCGTCTATGAGGACGAGGCTATGGGGCGTGGCCTCCTCCAGCATCTCCTTGAGCCTTCGGAGGTGCCCGGCGAAGGTGGAGAGGTTTTCCTGCAAGGACTGCTCGTCCCCAATGTCGGCGTAGACCCGGTCGGGCCAGGCGAGGAGGGCCTTCCTGGCCCCGACAAAAAGCCCCGACTGGGCCATGAGGACCGCCAGGCCCAAGGTCTTTAGCAGGGCGGTCTTTCCCCCCATGTTGGGCCCGGAGATGAGGATGAGGCGGGTTTTCTCGTCCAAGGCGAAGGAGTTCCTTACAGGATTCTGGATCAGGGGGTGGAAGGCCTCCCTGAGCGCATAGCCCTCGCCGAAGCGGGGGCGGACCAAGCCGAGGTCCCGGGCCAAGGCGGCCTGGGCCTGGACCAGGTCCAAAAGGGCCAGGGCCTTTAGGGTTTCCGGCACCCCCTCGTCCTCTGCCAGGCGCTCGGAAAGCTCCCGCAGGATGCGGTTCACCTCCTCTTCCTCCTGGAGCCTTAGGGCCTGGAGGCGGTTGTTCAGCTTCACCACGGAAAGGGGCTCCACGAAGAGGGTGGCCCCGGACTCGGACTCGTCCAGGAGGATGCCGGGCACCTTGTGGGCGAAGCCCGCCTTCACGGGCACGCAGTAGCGGTCCCGGCGCAGGGTGACGAAGCGGTCCTGGAAGGCCTCCCGGTGGCGGTCCATGAGGGCGTGGAGGCGGTCCAGGATCTCCTGGCGGAGGGGCTTAAGCTCCCGGCGGATCTGGAGGAGGCGGGGGCTTGCCTCGTCCTTCACCGCCCCTTCCTCGTCCAGGGCCTTTTTCACCCGGCCGAGGAAGGGGTGATGGTCCCCGATGGCCTCCGCCACCTGGCTTAGAGCGTTCTGGAGGGGAAGGAGCTCCGCCTTGAGGGCCATGGCCTCCTCCAGGGCCTGGGCAGCCTTGAGGAGCTCGGGGCCGGAAAGCTTGCCCCCGGAAAGGGCCTTCTGGTAGGCATCCCGGAGCGCCCCCGCCTCCGGGAGGGCGTAGGGGTAGCTTTGCGCCTCCTGGGTGAGCTGGTGGCGCCGCTCCGCCTCCTCCCGGGCAAGGGGGGCGAGGGCCAAGGCGAGCTCCTTCCCCAAGGGGGTCTTGGCCCTTTCCGCCAAAAGGGCCCGCACCTTGGGGAACTCCAGGACCTCGAGGACGTCCCGCACAAAGAAAAAGTATACCCCGGAAAAGGCCTAGTGCTTAAGGAGGCGGAAAAGGCCCAAGGCCACCTGCCCCCCGGGGCCCGCCATGAACCTGAGCCAGGCCCCCACCCGGCCAAGCCGGCCCAAGGGAAGGAGGGAAAGGAGGAGGAAAAGCCCTTCCAGGAGTTGCCTCCGCTCCTTTGGGGAGAGGCGGCCCCACGCCTCCAGGAAGAAGGGCTTCCTCCCAGGCCTTTTGCGGGGTCCAGGCATCTTGCGCCCCACCTCCTCATTCTAGGGGTTGGAAGAGGAGGAGGGAGGCTTCCACTTCCCCTTCCACCTCGGTTTCCCTCAGGAGGTCCACCCCCCGGGGAAGGCGAAGCCGGGCGCCCTCGGGGGCGAAGTAGGCCCAGACCTCCTGGCCCCCGTACCGCCGCCGAAAGGCCAGGACCCCAGGGGGGGCCTTAAGGGGCAAAAGCCCGCCCCGGCGCAGGGCGGGATGGCGCTTCTTTAGGGCCACGAGCCGCTTCAGGAAGGAGAGGACTTCCCGGTTCCAACGCCCCTCGTCCCAGGGGAAGGGGGCGCGGCAGTAGGGGTCCCCCTTCCAGAGGGTGTAGGGGTTGGGCTGGGAAAGCCCCACCTCGTCCCCGTAGTAGATGGCGGGGCTTCCGGGGAAGGCGAAGAGGAGGGTGTAGGCCAACTTAAAGCGCTCCACGTCCTCCTTTAGCCGCCAAAGGGCCCGGGGGATATCGTGGGAGGAAACGAAGGTGTACATGGCGTGGCGCACCTGGAGGGGAAGGGCCTGGTAGTGGTCCAGGAGGGTTTGCCAGACCTCCTTCGCCTCCAGGGCCACCGCCCGCCCGTGCACGTCCCGCCCCGAGAGCCACGCCATCAACGGGTGGGCGAAGCCGGCGTAGTGCATGGCCCCATCCAGGGTGTGGGCCCGCAGGGTGGGGGTGGTGTCGTAGGAAAGCTCCCCCAGGACCAAGGCGTCCTCCCGCTCCTCCTTGGCCGCCCGGGCCAAGGCCCGGAGCCAGCGGGCGTTCTTGCGGTTGGTGCCCCCTTCCCCGATGGAGTGGGCCACGTCCAGGCGCCAGCCGTGGGCCAGGCGCATCCAGTGGCGGATGGGGGCCTTGGGGCCATGGACGAAGCGCTCCTGCGTGAGGGGCGAGGCGTAGTCCAGTTTGGGCATGTGCTTCACGCCCCAAAAGCTGGCGTAGCTTCCGTCGGGGCGGAAGGTGAACATGCCCCGCTCCGGGGCCTCGGGGTCCTTTAGGGCCCTTTGGAACCAGGGGTGGGTCGCCCCCACGTGGTTGAAGACCCCGTCCAGGATGAGCTTCATGCCCCGGGCTTCCAGGGCTTGGTAGAGGGCCCTCAAGGCCTCCTCCCCGCCCAGGTGGGGGTCCACCCGGAGGTAGTCCTCCGTGTCGTAGCGGTGGCTGCTTGGGCTTTGGAAGATGGGGGTGAGGTAGAGGGCCTCCACCCCCAGGTCCTTGAGGTAGGGGAGGGCCTCGAGGACGCCCCATAGATCCCCCCCGTAGAACTCCCGGGCGCCGTCTTCCCCGGGGGGCTCGTGCCAGGCCTTTCGGCGGATGGGCTTACCCCCGTAAAGCCAGGCCCCATCCTTGGGGGCGAGCTCCGGGCGGCCTTGGCGGAAGCGGTCGGGGAAGATCTGGTAGAAGACCGCCCCCAAAGCCCAGGCCGGGGGATTAGGGCCCGCCAGGAGGTGGAAGAAGCGGTCGTAGCGGGGGAGGGTTTTTTCTAAGCCACGGCTTCCCCAGTACCCCTCGGGCAGGCGGAAGGCGTAGCGAAAGGGGCTCGTGTGGAGGAAGACCTCCGCTTTCAGGCCCCTTTCCCAGGGCACCAGGGGCTTTTCGTGGAGCTCCCCGTCCTTCTCGTAGACGAGAAGCCCTTCCTTGGCCGGGGTTTCCAGGAAAAGCGTCACCGCTTCCCCCAGGTCCGGGAAGGGGGGGTGGACGTGTTCCAGGTCGTGGCGGTTCATTCCTTCACCGCCCCCGCCGTGTAGCCGGAAACGAAGTACTGCTGGAAGCCGTAGAAGAGGAAGAGGATGGGCAAGGAGCCCAGGACGCTCGCCGCGGCGAAGACGCCCCATTTGGTCTGGAACTGCCCCGTGGTGAAGCTCCTAAGCCCCACGCCCACGTTCCAGCTCTCCACCCCCGTGAGCACCAGGTTGGCCAGGACGAACTCCGAGTAGGTGCCCACGAACTGGAGGAGGAAGATGAAGACGAACATGGGGGCGGAAAGGGGGAGGAGGATCCGCGTGAAGACCTGCCACCTTGTGGCCCCGTCCACCATGGCGGCCTCCTCGAGGCTTGGGCTGATGCTCTCCAAATACCCTTTGTACACCCAGGTGCCGAAGCTGATGATGCCCCCCGAGTAGGCCAAGACCAGGCCGGTGAAGGTGTTCAAGAGGTCCAGCCGGGAAAGGAGGTAGTAGATGGCCACCAGGGCCAAAAACCCGGGGAACATCTGCACGAAGATGAAGAAGAGGAGCAAGGGGTAGCGCCCCGGCAGGTGGCGGAAGCGGGCGAAGGCGTAGCCGGCGGTGGCGGTGAGCAGGACCGCCAAAAGCCCCGTGAGACCGGAGATGAGGAAGGTGTTCCGCACCCAAAGGAGGAACTTGGTCTCCGTCCCCTGCCCCGTGAACTGCTTGGGGGAAAGGAAGAGGGCGACGAGGAAGACGAAAAGGGTCAAGGCGGCCAGGAGGCGGCCTTGCCAGAGGTCCATCCACTCCTCCTGGGGAAGGAGGCGGCGGAGGAGGCCAATCAGGGCCACCCCCAGAAGGGATAGCCCCGCCAGGAGGAGAAGCCCCACCTGGTAGGGGTAAAGCACCACCCCCCGCAGCAAGGCGGCGTAGTTTTCCAAGGAGGGCTCGGGCAGGTAGGGGATGACCTTGGCGTCCAGGAGGAGGAAGCCCGTGTCGGGTCTGCGGAAGCTGAAGAGGTTGTTGGTGGGGTCAAAGCTCGCCGCCACCACCTGGACCACGGGGTAGTAGACGAGGAGGATGAGGACCCAGAGGAAGAGGTGGGTAACTCCCTGGAGGAAAAGGGACCAGGGGCTCCGCCTCCGCCCCGTCAGGCGGTTGGTGAGGGCGGTGTGGAGGAGGCTATAAAGGAGGATGAGAAGCGCCAAACCCAAAAGCCCCAAAAGGGCGTAAGCCCAGCCGTAGGGCACGAAAACGCTGCCGAAGGCCACCTGCTTGCGGTAAGACCCCTCGTCAAAGAGGCGGTGGGCCGCAAACCAGTAGACCCCGTAAAGGGCCAAGCCGGTGAGGAGGAAGCCAAGAAGCCGCCGCATCTACCGTACCTCCCTCAGCGCCCCCGTGAGGCGGAAGTTCACCAGGCTGATGGCCACGGTGATGGCGAAGATGATCAGGCTGATGGCCGCCCCCAGGCCGTAAGCCGACTGCCCCTCGGCGCTAAAAGCCGTCTTGTAGGCCCAGGAGATGAGGATGTCCGTGGCCTGGGCCGTGGCCAGCCTTCCCTCCTGGGCCGGGCCGCCCCCGGTGAGGAGGTAGATGATGTAGAAGTTGTTGAAGTTGAAGGCGAAGGAGGAGAGCAAAATGGGCACCATGGGCTTTTCCAAAAGGGGCAGGGTGATGCCCCAAAGGGCCTGCCAGGGGGTGGCGCCGTCCACCTTGGCCGCCTCATAGAGCTCGTCGGGGATGGTGGAAAGGGCGCCCAAGGTGGCGGTCATCATGTAGGGGAAGCCGAGCCAAAGGTTCACGAGCAGGATGGCCACCTTGGCCCAGTCGGGGTCGTTGAGCCAGGGGATGGGGTAGACGCCCAAGACCCCGAGGAGGCGGTTGACGGCCCCGAAGTTGTAGTTCAAAAGGGCCACCCAGACCTGCACCGTGATGACCCCGGGCAGGGCCCAAGAGACGATGAGCACCGTGCGGTAGAAGTTGCGGAGCTTCAGGCCCTTGTTGTTCAGGATAAGGCCCAGGACCAGGCCTAAGAAGGCGTTCAAAAGCACGGTGCTGGCGGCGAAAATCACGTTCCACACGAAGACGGGAAGGAGGGCTTGGCTTGCTTGGGAAAGGATAAAGGTGAAGTTCCTTAGGCCCACGAAGCGGAAGGCGTTCACCTTGGCCACGAACTCCGCCCGGAAGGGAAGGGGGCGGTCCAGGACCAAGGCCGTCCCTTCCGCCTCCAGGATGCGGGCCCGCGCCCGGTGCCCTTCGGCGTAGACCTCCACGGGTTCGCCCCGGCAGGGGTCGCAGCGGAGGGCCTCGGTCACGGGGGCTTCCAGGACGAGCCTCGGGCCCACTTGCTCCCGCACCCGGGTTTCCGTGGAGCGGTCGGGGAAGCCATTTTTCTGCCCCGAGTAGTCGGTGAAGGCCAGGTAGACGGTGAGGCCGATGGGGTAGAGGGTGAAGACCAGGAGGAAGGAAAGGGCGGGCAGGAAGTAGTACCAGTCGGAAAGCCAGGGGAAAAGCCGCCCCAGGGCCACCGCCCCCGGCAGGAGGACGAGGAGGGCCAAGACGAGGATGGTCCAGCCCGGGGGGGCCAGGTGGGCCTCGAGGGCGAAGTATCCCAAGACCCCAACCCCCGTGGCCAGGAGGAGGAGGCCCAGCAGGAGGGCGAGGGCCAGGAGGAAGCCTTTTAGACCCGGTGGGTGCTTCATGGTCTAACCATAATCCCCCCACGGGGGAGGAGGGTCCCGTGGGGGGCGGGCATGGGCCTTTACTTGCCGATGGCCTTCTTGATCTCGGCCACCATGTCTTCCACGATCTTCTTCACGTTGGAGTCGGGCCGCTGGATGGCCAGGCTAATGGCGTTCCCCCAGGGGCCCCAGACCTTGCCCATTTCCGGGATGTTGGGCATGGGGGTGCCAAGGGCGAAGACCTTGGAAAAGCCCGCCACCACTGGGTCCTTCTCTAGGGTCTTGGCGGCGCTCTTGGACACGGGGATGCGGCCCCCCGCCTGGTTGAAGGAAACCAGGTTCTTGCCGGTGATGAGGGTCTTGGCGAAGTTGACCGCGGCGGTCTTGTTCTTGGAGTAGGCGTTCACCACCACGCCCTGGACCCCGAGGAAGGGCCCCCAGGGGTTCTTGGCCCCGGGCGGGGTGGGGAAGGGGGCGATGCCGAAGTCAATCTTGGCCTTCTTGTAGTCCCCCAGGGCCCAGGGGCCGTTGATGATCATGGCCAAGGCCCCGTCCTTGAAGGCCCCATCCGCCACGCCGTAGTCCACCCCCTCGGGCACCAGGTTGTAGCGGAAGCGCAGGTCCTTGATGAACTGGAGCGCCTTCTCCCCCACCTCGCCGCCTATGAGGAGCTTGCTGGGGTCCAGGTTGCCCTTGGCGTCCTTGCCGAAGACGTTTTCCGCTCCAAAGGCCTTGAAGAAGCCGAAGTTGAAGTAGGGGTCGCCGATGTTGTAGAGGAAGCCGAAGGTGGAGCCGGTGGTGAGCCTCTGCGCCAGGCTCAAGAACTCTTCCCAGGTCTTGGGGGGCTCCTTCACGTACTTTTTGTTGTAGATGAGGGCCACGCTCTCGGCGAAGGCCGGCAGGCCCATGAGCTTGCCCCCAAAGGTGAAGGCCTCCACCGCCACGGGTTGCAGGTCAGAGAGGTAGCTTTGCGTCACGTACTTGCCCATGGGCTCCAGCACCCCCGCCTGGGACATCTCCCCAAGCCAGTCGTGGGGGATGGAAACCACCAGGTCCGCCGCCTGCCCTTGGGGGGCGCCCAGGATGAACTTCTGCTTGATGTCCCCAAAGGGCACCTCCACCACCTCCACCTTGGTGCCGGAGGTCTTTTCAAAAGCCCGCGCCTGGGCCTTGAGCCACTCCAGCTCGGGGCCGCCGAAGTGGGTCCAGACCGTGATCTTCCCCTGGGCTAGGGCCAGGGAGAGTCCAAGGGCCAAAACCGCCAGAAGCTTCCTCATAATCCCACCTCCGGGCGCGTGGTAGCGTTTCCGCCAAAGGTTTTGCCCACGCCCTGCGCCCCAAGTATATTCCTTCTTGGGGGGGCACAAGTCCCTAGTGGAGGGCTCGGAACACCTCAAAGGCGATGAGGGCCAGGATGGCCACCTCCACCGCCTGGGTGCGCAGGTGGGCCACCTCCTCCGTCACCATCTCGTAGGTGGCCTCGAGGACCCTAAGCTTTTCCTCCACGCTCCTTTCCAGCTCGTGGGCCCCGTAGAGCTCCAAGGCGGCGCGGTAGATCTTGGCGTAGAAGAGGTCCTCGGTGATGCGCAAGGCCCCTTCCATGCGGGCCCGCACGTGGGCGATCTCCGCATGGCGGGCCATGAGGCGCCGGCTAAGGCGCTGGAGCTTCCCGTAGCCCCATAGCCCCCGCTCCTTGAGCACCTCGGGCACCGCCTCCAGCTCCTCCGTGAGGAGGCGGTCGTAATAGGAAAGCTCCAAAAGTTGGGCGTGGACGAACTCCACCAGGTCCGCCACGTCCCAGATGCCCTCCGAGTCCAGGATGAGCACCCGGTCAAAGCCCAGAAGGGCCAGGTCCTCGGTGGAGTAGCTGTAGCGGTAGCGCTCCATCTCCCGCCGCACCTCGGGGGCGAACTCCTCCGCCGTGCCCATCCACAAGGGGGTGAGGTCCACGGGAGGGTCGTGCGCCTTGGCCCCCTCGAGGCCCAGGGCGTGGTAGACGGCGAACTCCTCGGAAAGCCGCTTCTCCTCGGGGCGGAGAAGGGCCCCTTTAAGGTAAGGCTCCAAGGCGGCGAGCTCCGCCAGGAAAAACCCATCCCAGAAAGGGAGCTCGGGGATCTTGAGCCCCTTTTCCAAGAAGACCTCCCAGGGCACCCTCTCCCCCAGGTGGATGCGGAAGGAAAGGGAAACCACCCCGAACTCGTAAAGCCGGGCCGTGAGGAGGCCGGAAAGCCCCTCCACGCTCCGCACGCCCAGCTCCACCTCCGCCGGGGGGTTTTGGAAGCGCACCGCCCCCAGCCGGGCCCGGGAGAGGCGGAGCCGGGGGGTGGAGAGCCGGGAGAGGTCTATCTCGTCCGCCAGGTCAAAGAGGCGGTAGAGGGCGATGTGGGGAGAAAGAAGATTCATTCCAATTTGGAAACTTCCCGCGGGGGTGGCCCCTCCTTGTACGCTTCCAGCAGGGCTTTAAGCGCCTTGCCCCGGTGGGAGTAGCGGGCCTTTTCCTCCAGGTCCATCTCGGCGAAGGTCTTCCCCGCCTCGGGGACGTAGAAGAGGGGGTCGTAGCCAAAGCCCTTTTCCCCCCTAGGGGCTTCCAGGATGTACCCCTCCACGCTCCCCTCGTAGGCCTCGGCGTGCCCGTCGGGGTAGGCCAGGACCAGGACGGCCACGAAGCGGGCCTTGCGCTCCTCCCCCTTCAGGTGGCGCATCCTTTCCAGGAGGTAGACGTTCCGTTCCCGGTCGGTTTCCCTGCCCCCGTAGCGGGCGGAGTAGACCCCCGGTTCACCTCCCAGGGCGTAGACCTCGAGGCCCGAATCGTCCGCCAAGGCGGGAAGCCCCGTGGCCTTGGCCACGTGGGCGGCCTTGAGGAGGGCGTTGTCCAGGAAGGTGGCCCCCTCCTCCTTGGGCATGCGCAAGGGGAAGTCGGCCAAGGAAAGGAGGGTCCAGCCCAGAGGGGCGAGCCCCTCCTTAAGCTCCCGCACCTTGCCGGGGTTGGACGTGGCGAGGACGAGGCGCATCCTTTTCAGGATACTCCCTTTAGGGCGGCCACCACCTCTTCCGGGGTTTCCACGAGGGTGAGGAGGTGATAGTCCTTGGGGTCTATGGCCCCTTGCTCCTGCAAGAAGGCCATCCAGGAAAGAAGGCCCTGCCAGTGGGCCCGGTCCAGGGCGAAGACGGGGAAGGGGTGGACCTTTTCCGTCTGGATGAGGACCAAGACCTCGGAAAGCTCGTCCAAGGTGCCCAACCCCCCGGGCAGGAAGACGAAGGCATGGGCGTAACGCACGAAAAGCACCTTGCGCACGAAGAAGTAGCGCAAGGAAAGGGCGTGGGTCTGGTAGGGGTTAGGCTTTTGCTCGTGGGGAAGCTCTATGTTAAGCCCCACGCTCACCCCGCCCGCCTCGTAAGCCCCCCGGTTCACCGCCTCCATTACCCCGGGCCCGCCCCCCGTGACCACCCCGTAGCCCGCCTCGGCCAGGGACTTGCCCAGGCGGTAGCCCAGGGCGTAGGCGGGGTGGCCCTCGCCGAAGCGGGCGGAGCCGAAGACGGAAACCAAGGGCACCTCAATCTCGGAAAGCGCCTCGAAGCCCTCCACGAACTCCGCCAGAATGCGGAAAAGCCGCCAGGCATCCTCGTGGTGGAGCTGGTCTATAAGGGGCTTCTTGGGCATGCTTTATGCTAAAGCTCTTCCAGGCTTACCCGGTAGAGGGTTTCCACCCTTTCCCCAAGCCGCTCCGCCAGGGACTTGTAGCTTTCCTTGTCCCCGGTGACGTAGTGGAGCACCCTCCCTTGGCCTTCCGGGTTCAAAAGCCCGGCTTGGGCTAACGCCTCCGCCACCCGCTTGGCCGTGGCCTCGGCGGAGTCAATGAGGGCCACTCCGGGGAGGACCCTTTCCAGGGTGGCCTTGAGGAAGGGGTAGTGGGTGCAGCCCAGGATGAGGGCCTCGAGGTCCTTGGGGGCCTCCTCCAGGTAGTGCCGGGCCACCAGGAAGGCCACAGGGTCGTCCCATAGCCCCTCCTCCACCAAGGGGACGAAGAGGGGGCAGGCCTTGGCCCAAGAGAGGGGCACGTACCGCCCGTAGGCCCCGCTTTCCACCGTGGCCTGGGTGCCGATGAGGCCCACCTTGCGGTAGCCCCGGGCCACCTCCGCCGCCGGTTCCAGCACCCCGAAGACGGGCACGGAGAGGTCCTCGGCCAGGTCGGGAAGGGCGGCGGAGCTCGCCGTGTTGCAGGCCACCACGATGGCCTTCACCCCTTGCCGCAGGAGGAAGCCCGCGATCTCCCAGGCGAAGCGGCGCACCATGGCCAGGGGCTTGCCCCCGTAGGGAACGCGGGCGGTGTCGCCGAAATACAAAAAGTCTTCCCGGGGAAGGGCTTGCCGGAGCGCCTTGAGCACCGTGAGCCCGCCCACCCCCGAGTCAAAGACACCGATGGGGGCCTTGGGGTCCTTCACGGCCCGCCATCATACCTGGACGGGGGAGGGGGGGTGCTATACTATCAGGGTTGCCCCGAAGGGGGCGGGTACGAAGGAGGTGCGCAAGTTGCGGCTGGTCACGTCCGAGTCGGTCACGGAAGGGCACCCGGATAAGCTGGCGGACCGGATTTCCGACGCCATCCTGGACGCCCTCATCGCCCAGGACAAGAAGGCCCGGGTAGCGGCGGAAACCTTGGTCACCACCGGGCTCGTTTTCGTGGCGGGGGAGATCACCACCGAAGGCTACGTGGACATCCCCAACCTGGTGCGCAAGACGGTGCGCGAGGTGGGCTACACCCGGGCCAAGTACGGCTTTGACGCGGACACCTGCGCCGTGCTCACCGCCATTGACGAGCAGTCCCCGGACATCGCTGGGGGGGTTAACCTCTCCTACGAGTGGCGGGTGCTGAAGTCCACCGACCCCTTGGACCGCACCGGGGCGGGGGACCAGGGGCTCATGTTCGGCTACGCCACCGACGAAACCCCCGAGCTCATGCCCCTACCCATCACCCTAGCCCACCGCCTCACCATGCGCCTGGCGGAGGTGCGCAAGACCGGGCTCCTCCCCTACCTGCGCCCCGACGGCAAGGCCCAGGTCACCGTGGTCTACGAGGGGGACAAGCCCCTTTACGTGAAGACCGTGGTGGTTTCCGCCCAGCACTCCCCCGAGGTGGAGCAGGAGCAGCTACGGGAGGACCTGATTCGCGAGGTGGTGCGCCAAGCCATTCCCCCGGAGTACCTGAAGGAGGGGGAGACGGAGTACCTCATCAACCCCTCGGGCCGCTTCATCCTGGGCGGCCCCCACGCCGACACCGGCCTCACCGGGCGCAAGATCATCGTGGACACCTACGGGGGGGCGGTGCCCCACGGGGGCGGGGCCTTCAGCGGCAAGGACCCCACCAAGGTGGACCGCTCCGCCAGCTACTACGCCCGCTACATGGCCAAGAACCTGGTGGCGGCGGGGCTCGCCCGAAGGGCCTTGGTGGAGCTCGCCTACGCCATCGGCAAGGCCAGGCCCGTATCCTTGCGGGTGGAAACCTTCGGCACCGGGGTCCTGCCCGACGAGAAGCTCACGGAAATCGCCAAGAAGGTCTTTGACCCGAGGCCCTTGGCCATCATTGAAGAGCTGGACCTCCTTAGGCCCATCTACACCCCCACCAGCGCCTACGGCCACTTCGGCCGCGCCGGCTTCCCCTGGGAGGAGACGGACCGGGTGGAGGCCCTGCGCCGGGAAGCGGGCCTCTAAGGGAAGGTTGCCTAGCCCCCTAGGCCAGGGCCTAGGGGGCCTAGCCGATCTCCACCCGGTTTTTACCCTTGCGCTTGGCCCGGTACAGGGCCTCGTCCGCTCGCTTGAGGAGGGAGAGGGGGGAGTCCGTGGGGGCGGCCTGGGCCACCCCGAAGCTGGCGGAAAGGCTTGGCACCGGGGGAGCCTTTAGGGCCGCTATGCTTTGGCGGAGCCTTTCCGCCAGGGCCAGGGCCTGGGGGAGCTCGGTTTCCGGCAAGACGACGGCGAACTCCTCGCCCCCTAAGCGCACCGCCCGGTCGCTTTGGCGGATGTGGCGCTCCAAGCACTCCGCTAGGGCCTTGAGCGCCCGGTCCCCCACCTCGTGGCCAAAGGTGTCGTTCACCGCCTTGAACCCGTCCAGGTCCAGGGCGATGAGGGCGAGGGGGCGGCCGTAACGCTGGACCCGGAAGAGCTCCCTTTCCAGGATAAGCTCCAGGTAGCGGCGGTTGCGCAGGCCGGTGAGGAAGTCGGTGTAGGCGTCCAGTTGGGCCTCGAGGTACCCCTCCTTGATCCGCACCAGCATGTAGAGGAGGCCCACGTAGGCCAGGTTGGCCCCGAAGAACTGGGCCAAGGCGTTCACGTGTTCCGGTTGGTAGTGGCCGCGGAAAGCCCCTAGGAGGGAGAGGAGGAAGAGGGTGAGGAGGTAGAGGAGGGCGAGGCGCACCGCCTGCCGGGTGTGGAAAAAGAGGAAGCTGCTGAAGTACACGAAGGGCACCCAGAAGGCGGCGGGGGAAAGCCCCATGGGGTTGGGCCGGAAGAGGAGCTGGTAGGCCAAGGTGGCGAGGAGGTAAGCGGCCACCAAGGCGTGGGCGCCGGGCAGAACCCAGGCAGCGAAGCGGGGCCAAAGCCAAAGGGCGGCGCTAAGGAGGGCGAACCCCAGGACCAAAACGGGCAGGAAGACCCGGTCCACGGGGTCTAGCCCCACCCTTTGGGAGGCGAAAAGCGCCACAAAGGCGAGGGCCGCTCCCAGGGGCAGTAGCCATAGGGCCACCCGCCTGCGGAGGGGGTTCAAGGGGTCCAGAAGCTCCAGGGTGGGCTGCAAGCTAATCTCAGTGTACCGCCCTTCGGGCAGGCCCATGCCCCCATCCTGCCCGAACCCCCCTTAACGGGGCCTTAACGCCTTCAGTCTTCCAGGTAGGTGTACCCCTGGAGCTCCCGCATATACCGCTCCAGGAAGGCCCCTTTCTCCGCCGGGGAGAGGCGGCTTTGCCGCACCAGGCGCTCCACCCCCTGGAAGAGCTCCCGGGCGGTGAAGCCCATCTTCTCAATGACCTTTTCCGCCGTTTCCCCGGGGACGAAGCGCTCAATGGCGAAGCCTTCCTCATCCACCACCACGTGGGCTTCCCCCACCTGACCGAAGAGGTTGTGGTTGCTCCCCAGGACGTCCTGGTAGGCCCCCACCAGGAAGACCCCCAGGTAGTAGGGCTCCCCGGGGCGGATGGGGTGGACGGGGAGGCTTTGGCGCACGTCGTGCAGGTCAATGAAGCGGTCCATCTTGCCGTCGGAGTCGCAGGAGATGTCCACCAAGGTGGCCTGGCGGGTGGGGGGCTCGTGGAGGCGGGAAAGGGGCACGATGGGGAAGAGTTGGTGGATGGCCCAGGCGTCGGGGAGGCTTTGGAAGATGGAGAAGTTGCACACCAGCTTGTCGGCGAGGAGCTTTTCCAGGTCCTCAAACTCATCGGGGGCGTAGGGAAGCTCCCGCACGATGCCGTACACCCGCCTGGCGATGTGGTAGAAGATCTCCTCCGCCAAGGCCCGGTCCCGCAAGGACACCAGGCCCAGATCGTAGAGGGTTTGCAGGGTTTCCTTGTCGGCGAAGGCGTCGTGGTAGACCTCGCGAAAGTTCTTGGCGCTGAGGTTTTGCAGGCTCTCCCAAAGCTCCTTCACCAGGGGGTGGGCCTCCTCCGGCGGGGGTTCGGGTTGCTTCTCCCCCGGGGGGGTGATGACGTCAATGACCTCCAGGACCAGGACCTGGTGGTAGGCGGTGACCGCCCTCCCCGACTCGGTGACCAGGATGGGGTGGGGCTCGCCGTGCGCCTCCACCACCTCCTTGGTCACGTAGACCAGGTCCTCGGCGTACTCGTAGAGGGTGTAGTTGGCGGAGGCGTAGAAGTTCGTCTTGGAACCGTCGTAGTCCACGGCCAGGCCCCCGCCCAGGTTGAGGTAGGTGAGGGGGGCTCCGAGCTTCCTTAGCTGCACGTAGGTCTGGGCCGCCTCCCGCACCGCCATCTTGATGCGGCGGATATCCGTCACCTGGCTCCCGATGTGGGCGTGGACCATGACCAAGGCGTCCAGGAGGCCCGCTTCCTTCAGGATCTCCACCGCCCGGATGATCTCCGGGGTGGTGAGGCCGAACTTGGCGTTTTCCCCCCCCGAGGCCTCCCACTGCCCCGCCCCCTTGGCCTTGAGCTTGTAGCGGATGCCGATCTGGGGCTTGACTCCAAGCTCCTGGGAAAGCCGCACCACCCGGGGAAGCTCGGCGAACTTTTCCAGGGTAATGACCACGTTCCGCCCCAGCTTCCGCCCCATGAGGGCCAGGCGGATGAAGTCGTCGTCCTTAAAGCCGTTGGTGGTGATGAGGGCCTCCGGGGAGAGGTTTTGCGCCAGGATGAGGGCGAGCTCCGCCTTGCTCCCCGCCTCGAGGCCGTGGTGGTAGGGCCTCCCCGCCTTGGCCACCGTTTCCAGCACCAGGCGGCGCTGGTTCACCTTCACCGGGTATACCCCCCGGTAGCCCCCGGTGTAGCCGTACTTCTCCATGGCCCGGCGGAAGGCCTCGTTGAGCTCCCGGACCCGGGCCTCGAGGATCTGGGGGAAGCGGAGCACCAGGGGCAAGGGCCTCCCCTCGTCCCTCAGCGCCTCCACGATCTCCAAAAGCGAGGCGGCGGGGCCCTCGGGGCCCAAGGGGGTCACCTCCAGCTCCCCGTCCCGGCCCACGCGGAAGAACCCCGCGCCCCAGTAGGGCACCAGGTAGATCTCCTCGGCTTCTTTGGGGGAAAAGCGCCTGGCCGTTTTCAATCCGGGTCAACCTCCGCCCTTGAGTGTAGGGCGGAAGGGCCCGCTTGTGAAGGGCTAAGGTAAAGGTAGCCCTCCCCTTCGGGGACGGGGCCTTCCGGGTCCACCAGGTAGAGGAAGGGCCCGCCGGCCTCGTTCACCACCACCCGCCCCCTCTCCCGAAGAAGGGGGCGCAGGGGCTCTGCCGCCTGGAAGGCGATGGGCATGGGGCCAAGTTCCCCCTCCACCGCCTCCAGGAGGTCCAGCCACGCCCCCAGCGCCGCGGGCGTGAGGTCTTGGGGGACCCAAAGCCGCACCGCCCCCCGTTTGTCCCCAAAAAGGCGAAAGCGCCTCAGAAAGCGGCGCAAAACCCGCCTCTCCTCCCCCGAGGGGCGGAAGGTGAGGTGCTTGTGGCCAAAGACGCTAAAGCGAAAGCCCTCTGGGGCCAGGGCCCGGAGGCGGCCAATCGTCTTGGGGTCCGCCAGCCGGTGCCACCAGGAAAGCTCCACCGTGGGGAAGGCCTGGCGGTAGGCCTTGAACCCGCCCGGATAGCCCCGGTACCCCTTTAGCCCTTTAAGAAGCACGTTCCTCCAGCCAAGCCTCCAGGAAGGCCAGGCCCACCCGGGCCATGAGGGGGGTGATGGCGTGCCCCGCCCCCTCCTCCACGAACCGGGCCAGGCGGCCTTCCCCGTAGTGGGGCCTGAGCGCCTCCACCGTCTTCTCCATGCGGGCCAAGGGGACGATGAGGTCCTTGGTGCCGTGGAGGTGCAAAAGGGGCACCTCGCCGTAGTTTTCCCCCTGGAGGGCGGGGGGCCGCTCGTAGAGGGCCTGGACCCTGGGGTCTTGCAGGGTCTGCCCTTGGGGAAGCTTCATGGGAAACCCCGAGCCGATGAAGGCCAAGGCCCCCTGGGCCCGGAACCCCCCGGAAAGGAGGAGGTGCACCACGAAGGCCCCCAGGCTCCCCCCCGCCAGGAAAAGGGGAAGGCGGAAGCGTTCTTGGGCCGCCTCCGCCACGGCCCGGGCCTCTTCCCCAAAGCCCAGGGCCACTTGGTAGACCTCCTCCACGTAGCGGGGGCTTTTGGCCGAGGGAGGGCTTCCCCTTTCCCCGTGCCTCGGGGCGTCAAAGGCCAGGAGCAAAACCCCCCTTTCGGCGTAGCCGGGAAGGAGGGAGAGGATGTGCTCCTTGGAGCCTTGTAGGCCGTGGAGGGCGAGGAGGAGGGCCTTGGGGGCCTCGGGGATGCGGGCCAGGACGGGAAGCCCGGCCAAGGTGAGGGTTGCTTCCCGCGCCATGGCTAGGTGAAGAGGCTAGACACGGACTCGCCCCGGTGGATGCGCCAGATGGCCTCGGCGAAGAGGGGGGCCACGGTGAGGGTCTTGAGCTTGGGGCCCTCCTTGGGCGGACAGGTGTCCGTGGCCGCCACCTCCTTCACCGGGCTCTTGGCGATGCGCTCCAGGGCGGGGCCCACGTAGACCCCGTGGGTGGCGGCGGCGTAGACCTCCTTGGCCCCCGCCTGGAGGAGGGCCTCCACCGCCTCCACCAGGCTTCCCGCCGTGGAGATCTCGTCGTCCACGATGAGGGCGGTCTTGCCCTCCACCTCCCCCACCAGCATCCGGACCCGCACCTCCGTGTCGGAAACCCGCTCCTTGTCAATGAAGGCCAGGGGGAGGCCGAGCCTGCGGGCCAAGGAGCTCGCCCGCTTGATGTCCCCGGCGTCCGGGGCCACCACCACGGCGTTATCCAGGTCCACCCGGGTGGCGAAGTGGTTGGCGATGACGGGCTCGGCGGAGAGGTGGTCCACGGGTACCTTGAAGAAGCCATGGACCTGGGGGGAGTGGAGGGTCATGGTGAGGACCCGGTCGGCCCCCGCCGTCTGCAGGAGGTCGGCGATGAGTCGGGCGGCGATGGAGATGCGGGGGGCGTCCTTCTTGTCGCTCCGGGCGTAGGAGAAGTAGGGGATGACGGCGGTGACCCGGGCGGCGCTCGCCCCCTTGGCGGCGTCAATCATCATGAGGAGCTCCATCAGGTGGTCCTGCACCGGCGGGGTGAGGGACTGGACGATGAAGACGTCGCCTTCCCGGAGGCTTTCCTCGTAACGCACGAAGAGGTTGTCGTTGGCGAAGCGGAGGGTGGTGCTTTTGCCTAGGGGAAGGCCCAGGGCCTCGGCGATGGCCTGGGCCAAAGCGCGGTTGGACTGGCCAGAAAAGATCAGGAGGGGGCGGTCCATGCCGTCCCCCAAGATACCATGCCCCCCTAAAGCGGGGTAAGCGCCTCCTGCGAAGGGGTGGTCACCTCGGGCCCCGTGGGGTGGAGGTAGACGTCCACCTCGGTGCGCACCCCGAAGGCCTCCAGGTAGACCCCGGGCTCCACGGTGAAGGCGAGCCCCGGCACCAGGGGGCGGAAGTCGTGGGTTTCCAGGTCGTCCAGGTGGGGCCCGGTGCCGTGCACCTCCTCCCCCAGGTTGTGCCCGGTGCGGTGGCGCAGGTAGGCCCCGTAGCCCGCCTCCACCAGCACCTGGCGGGCTATGCGGTCCACTTCATAGCCCCTGGGGTGGCGTCCCTCCCGGTAGGCCTCCGCCACGAAGCGGATGGCGGCGTCCCGGGCCGTCACCACGCTTTGGAAGGCCCGGTGGGCCGCCTCCGGGGCCCGGCGCTCCGCCATCCAGGTTAGGTCGGCGTAAACCCCCCCGGGCTCCTTGGCCCAGAGGTCCAAGAGGACCACGTCCCCTTCCCGCATGGGCCTTTCCGTGGGGGCGTGGTGGGGGTTGGCGGCGTTTTCCCCGAAGGCCACCATGGGGGGATGGTCAAAGGTGAGGCCCCTGGCCTCCAGGGCCTGGGCGAGGACCCCTTGCACCGCCCTTTCCGTGGCCCCGGGGTGTTCCCGCAGAAAGGCCAGGGCGAGCTCCTTGGCCGCCACAAGCCCCAAGGCCGCCCGGCGGTGGCTTTGGAGCTTCTCCTCCCCCCAGGTCTGGAAGAGGAGGAGGAGGGGCCAGGAAGAGGCGAGTTCCAGCCCCATGCCCCTTAGGAGGTCCAGGGTGCCCCCGTCCACCCGGGAGAGGTAGGGGATGGCTCCCCCGGGCACGTACTCCAGGGCCACCCGCCGGGCCCCTTCCAGGATTTCCCCTAGGCCTTTCAGGAAGCTCTCCCAGGTGTGGTAGGTGCGCCGCCTGCCGGGCAGGGTGGGGAAGAGGCTTTCCTCTATGGCGTGAGAGAGGAGGGTGGGTTCCCCCTCTTGGGGGAGGAAGTAGGCCAGGCGGCGGGTGAGGGGGAGGGCGTGAAGGCCCAGGACCTCGAGGGCCACCGGGTTGCTCCGGCCGAAGGAGTAAAGGAGCCAGCCGTCTAGCCTTTCCTCCCGCAGGACCTCCTGGATGCGGGCGAGTTCCATGCCCCTATCCTCCCGCCTGGGGCGGGTTTTGGGAAGTGTGGTATGCTTGCCGCCAAGTATGAAACGCTTCCTGCGGGTTTTGGCCTGGCTTCTGGTGGGCCTCTTGGCCCTGGGGCTTTTTGGGGGAATCGGGGGGGTGGTTTACCTGCGGGCCTCCTTGCCCAAGACCGAAGGGCGCCTCGCCCTAAAGGGGCTTTCCGCCCCGGTGGAGGTGGCGCGGGACCGGCACGGGGTGGTGCGGATAAGGGCGGCAAGCCTCAAGGACCTCCTCTTCGCCCAGGGCTTCGTCCACGCCCAGGAGAGGCTTTGGCAGATGGAGTTCCAAAGGCGGGTGGGTCAGGGGCGCCTGAGCGAGGTCCTGGGGGAGGCCACCTTGGCCCAGGACCGCTTCCTGCGCACCTGGGGGTTTTACCGGGCGGCGCAAAGCGCTTACGAAAGGCTTTACCCCGAGGAGAAGGAGGCGGTGGACGCCTACGCCGCCGGGGTCAACGCCTTCTTGGCCTTGGGGGGGCCCCTGCCCCCCGAGTTTACCCTCTTGGGCTTCCGCCCCGAGCCCTGGACCGGGCCCGACGTCTTGGTCTGGGCCAAGATGATGAGCTTTGACCTTTCCGGCAACTGGGAGGAGGAGCTCCTCCGCCACCGCCTCCTGGCCCGGGGGGTCAGCCCGGAAAGGCTTCTGGAACTCATGCCCCCCTACCCCGAGGACGCCCCCACCATCCTGAGCGCCGAGGACCTGCGGCTATCCCTCAAGCGGGAGGAGGCGCCAAGCGCCCTCCTCCAGATGGCCCCGCCCCGCTTCCTCGAGGCCAGCAACAACTGGGTGGTGGCGGGAAGCCGCACCGCCACGGGAAAGCCCTTCCTGGCGGACGACCCCCACCTGGGCCTCCAGGTTCCTTCCCTTTGGTTCCTCATGGCCCTCGAGGCCCCCGGCTACCGGGCCGTGGGCGCCTCCTTGCCCGGGGTTCCCGGCATCGTCATCGGCCGCAACGAGCGCATCGCCTGGGGGGTGACCAACGTGGGGGCGGACGTGCAGGACCTCTACCTCCTGGAGGAGGTGGGGGGCAGGGGCTACCGGTACCAAGGCCGGGTGGTCCCCTATGGGGTGCGGGAGGAGGTGATCCGGGTCAAGGGGGGCAAGGAGGAGCGGCTCAAGGTGCGGGAAACCCTCTATGGCCCCGTGATCACCGACGCCCTAAAGGACCCTCCCAAAACCCCCATGGCCCTCCGCTGGGTGAGCCTGGACCCGGAGGACCACATCCTCATGGCCTACCTGGGCATCAACCGGGCTACCAACTGGGAAGCGTTTAGAAAGGCCCTGATCCACTACTCCGCCCCCAGCCAAAACTTCGTCTACGCTGATACCGAGGGCAACATCGGCTACATCGCCCCCGGGAAGTTCCCCATCCGCAAGGAAGGGCACACGGGCATGGTCCCGGTGCCGGGGAATGGGAACTGGGACTGGTTGGGCTACCGCAGGCCCGAGGAATGGCCCCAGGTCCTAAACCCCAAGGAGGGCCTCCTGGTCACCGCCAACCACAAGGTGACCCCGCCGGGCTTCCCCTACGCCCTCACCTACGACTGGGCCGAGCCCTACCGGGCGGAGCGCATTCTGGAACTCCTCCGGGCCAAGGAGAAGCTCACCCTGGAGGACATGAAGGCCATCCAGCAGGACCAAAGGAGCCTCCTCTTCCGCGACTTCCGCCCCGTCCTCTCCCTCCTCACCCCCCTTTCGGAGCGGAGCAAAGCCTGGCAGGAGCGGCTTCTCGCCTGGGACGGCACCATGGCCCCCTCCTCGGAGGAGGCCTTGGTCTTCGCCCTCTGGTATGCCGAGCTCACCCGGCTTCCCGCCAGGGAGGTGGGGGAGGAGTACTGGGACGAGCCCCGCTACCTGCTCAAGGCCATGAAGGAGGGGGACAGGAACTGCGACCAGCCGGAAACGGAGTACAGGGAAACCTGCCTGGACTACGCCGCCTTGGCCCTGGAGAGGGCCCTGGACCGCAAGGAAGGGCTTCGGGCCCGGACCTGGGGCGCGGTCCACCGGGCCACCTTCCGCCACCCCGTCCTCACCCACACCCCCCTAAAGCGCTTTTCCGACCGGGAGGTGGCCTTTGGCGGGGACCGGTACACGGTGAACGTGGGCCCCTTTGACCCCAAGACCCTGGCCATGGACAAGGGCCCAAGCTACCGCCAGATCGTGGACCTGGCCGAGCCCGAGCGCTCCCTCTTCGTCCACCCCATGGGCCAGTCGGGCCACTTCCTCTCCCCCCACCACGCCGACCTCCTCCCCCTTTGGGCCAGGGGGGACTACCTCCCTATGACCTTCGCCGGGGAGGGGAGGCTTCTCCTCCTGGAGCCCGGCCGCTAGCCCTTTTCCTCGCCGTTTTCCAGGCTTTGGAAGTGGGCCAGGGTTTCCCGCACCTTCTCGTGCACCCAGTAGGCCTTGCGGCCGAAGAGGAGCTCCAGGGCCTCGTCCACCCCTTCCACGGCGTAGAGGTGGAACACTCCCTTCTCCACCGCCGCCACCACCTCCGCCCGCAGGGTGAGGTGGGGGAGGTTGGCCCGGGGCAGGACCACCCCTTGGGTGCCCGTGAGCCCCAGGGCCTGGCAGACGCGGAAGAAGCCCTCCACCTTCTCCGCCACCCGGCCCACCGCCAAGACCCGGCCCGTCTGGTCAATGGCCCCGGTCACCGCCAGGTCCTGCCTTAGGGGAAGGCCCGAAAGGGCGGAGAGCACCGCCAAAAGCTCGGCGAGCCCGGCGGAGTCCCCCTCAATGCCCCCGTAGCTTTGCTCAAAGACCAGGCTCACCGTGGCGGAAAGGGCCCCGATCTGGGCGTAGGTGCCCCGCAGGTAGCCGGCCAGGGTGAGGACCGCCTTGTGGAAGACTTGGCCCCCCAGCCCTACTTCCCGGTCTATGGAGAGGATCCCCTCCCGCCCGGGTCCGGCCTGGGCGGTGATGCGCACGGGGCGGCCCGTGGGCACGGGGCCTTCCACCACCACGAGCCCGTTCACCTCCCCCACCCGCTCCCCCTTCACCTCCAAGGCCACCACGCCTTCCTTAAGGTCTTGCAGGTAGAGTTCCTCCTCCAGCCCGTACCGCTCCTCCCGGGAACGCACCGCCTGGGCCACCGCCGCTCGGTCCAGGGGCTTCCCGTGGGCCTCCGCCTCCTTAGCCAGGTCCAGGAGGCGGTAGAGGCGGGCGTCCAGGCGTTCTTGGTGGCCCGCCATGCGCCGGGCCTCGTCCGCCAAAGCGGCCAGGCCCTCGGGGGTGAGGTGGACCCCCTCACCCTCCAGGAAGCCCCCCAGGTAGGCCACGTTTTCCTCGGTGTAGGGGATCTCGGGGGCGAACTCCACCCGGAAGGGGAAGAGCTCCAAAAACTCCTCGTCCTCCTCCAAGAGGGCGATGACCTCGGGGGGGCCCACCAGGAAGACCTGGGCCTCGAGGGGGGCGGGCTTGATCCGGGGGCCCTTGACCTCGGGCCTGGGGGTGAGGGGCTCCACCTCCCCCGTGGCCAGGGCCCGCTTGAGGAGGGGGTAGCTTCCCAGCTCCAAGACACGGTGGGCCTCCAGGAGCAAAACCCCCCCCATGGCCCGGTGCAGGGCCCCGGGGCGCAGAAGCCCCAGGTGGGTGGTGAGGGCCCCCTCCCGCATCTCGTACTCCAGGTGGCCGAAAAGCCGTTCCGGGGTGGGGTTGGGCTCGTGGACCACCCGCTCCCCCCCCTCCACCAGGAGGCGGGGAAGGAGCCTTTCCGGCTCCACCGCCTCCTCCAGGGCCGCGGCCCGCAACAGGTTTTCCAAAAGCCAATCCAGGTAGGGCCCGGCTTGGGGGAAGCGGCCCTTAAGCTCCTCGGCCTTGGGCAGGAGGAAGCGCTCGGCGAAGCCCCGCCTTAGGGCGGCCACCTGCGCCTGGGCCTTTTGCCTCAGGTCCACGTAGGCCAGGATGGTTTCCTCCAGCTTGGCGGAAAGCTCGGGGGGCAGGGGGCCCTGGCCGGTGAGGGTGAGCCCCCCCTCGCCCTCCTTCAGGGTGAAGCCGTGGCCTTGGGCCTCCTCCGCCAAGGCCTTTAAGAGGGCTTCCGCTTCCTTCTCGTAGCGGGCTTCCAGGAGGCTTTTGGCGTAGAGGAAGCCCTTTTCCCCAAAAAGGGCGGGGGTGAACTCGGCGAAGAGGGCTTCCACCCCCTCCACCAGGGCCCGGCCCTCCCCTTGGGGCAGGGTGAGGGGGAAGGCCTCCTCCCCCAGGGGGAGGTAGACCAGTTCTTCCTTGGGGAAGGCGCGGTCCCTGAGGTAGGCCAGGAGGCGCTTGCGCTTCCCCAGGCCGCTTGGCCCCACCAGGTAGCCGTGCCCCTTCTGGCGGAAGGCGCTTTCCAGGGCCTTTAGGGCCCGCTCCTGGCCGAAGAAGGGAGGGGCGGGCTTGGGCCTCGTGGGCGGGGTGAACCAGGCGAGGTGGAGGACCCGCATCGGTCCCCACTATACCGGGACGCGGGTCCTTGGGGCCTAGGGTAAACTACCCCCAAAGGGGGACGGCATGGTCAAGGTGGAGGTCTTGGGGATGATTTTGGCGGGGGGGCAGGGGAGCCGGCTTTACCCCCTCACCGCCAAGCGGGCCAAGCCCGCGGTGCCCTTCGGGGCCAAATACCGCATTATTGACTTCGTCCTCAACAACTTCGCTATGTACACGTCAAAACCTCCATAGGGCATAACCCCAAGGGACTTCCGCGCCTT
>NZ_JAKTNS010000150.1:0-306 GCF_022760915.1 Thermus thalpophilus
GGGTTCTCCTGGGTCATGCGGGTGCCGGCCACCCTAAAGGAGGCCAGGGCCCTGCTACGCGAGGAGTTACCCCAGGAGGCCTGGAGGCCTCTGCTGCCCGGCTACCGGGGGCTGGAGGTGGAGAGCGAGTACGGGGGTGTGCGGCAGCGCTGGCTGTTGGTGGAGAGCCAGGAGCGGGCCAGGATGGAGGAAGCGAGCCTCCAGCAGCGGATAGCGCGGGCCGAAGGGGAGGCGCGGAAGGTCCTGGGCCAGCTGACGGCTCGGACCTTCGCCTGTGAGGCGGACGCCCGGCGGGCCCTGAGCGAG
>NZ_JAKTNS010000151.1:0-306 GCF_022760915.1 Thermus thalpophilus
GGGGGAACCGACTCCTGGGGTAGCATACCCAGGAACTCCAAGGGGGCCAAGCCCCCCAAAGCCATGTGGGGCCGGCCACCGTTGTAGTAGTCCAGATAGGCACAGAGCTCCGCCTGGATCTCGGATACCCGAGAAGGCAACGCTCGGGTGTAAAACTCGTCCCGGAAGGTCCGCTGCAACCGCTCTACATGCCCGTTCTGCTCCGGACTCCGGGGAGGAAGGACAAAAAGCTTTAGCCCCAGACGCCGGCATGCCTCCTCAAACGCCCCCATAAACTCGCTACCCCCATCCACCTGGATGGCCCGG
>NZ_JAKTNS010000152.1:0-305 GCF_022760915.1 Thermus thalpophilus
AGCCTCCAGCAGCGGATAGCGCGGGCCGAAGGGGAGGCGCGGAAGGTCCTGGGCCGGCTGACGGCTCGGACCTTCGCCTGTGAGGCGGACGCCCGGCGGGCCCTGAGCGAGGCCAGCGGCCGACTTCCTTTGCACCGGCTGGTCTACCTGGGAGTGCAGGAGGAACGCCAATGGGAGCGGGTGGGCCGGCCGCGCAAGGGGGAGCGACCCTTGGCGGTGGTCTACCGCCTGCGGGCCCGCCTGGAGGTGGATCAGGAGAAGCTGGAGCGGGCGAGGCGGGGCCTGGGGCGATTCCTCCTGGCCAC
>NZ_JAKTNS010000153.1:0-294 GCF_022760915.1 Thermus thalpophilus
CGCCCGGGCCCTGGGGGTCTCCCCGGCCACCCTCCGGCGCTACGCCGCCCTGTGGGAGGGGGTGGTGGGCCCCCTGCCCCGGGACCCCCGGGGGGGCCGGCTCTGGCCCAAGGAGGCCCTGGCCCGCCTCCAGGCGGCCCGGGAGGCCCACCTGCGGGAAGGCCTCCCCCTGGAGGAGGCCCTGGCCCGGGTCCAGGGGGACTTCCCGGCCGCCGGCCTCGCCCTCCCCTCCGAGGGGGAGGCCCTGGCCCTCCTCCGGGCCCTGGCCGAACGGCTGGAGCGGGTGGAGGGGGA
>NZ_JAKTNS010000154.1:0-290 GCF_022760915.1 Thermus thalpophilus
TAAGGGTGGGCTTCTCGCCCGTGGGCCCGCAGGCCCTCTGTCCTGACCGCCTCCCGCAGGAGGCTTCGCACCACGCTTCCCAGCGCCGCAGCGCCAGGTAGCTCCTGGCCCTTTCGCCGGCCAGCGCCCGGTTTTAGGCCTCGGGACGGCCCCTCCTGTACGGCCGGAGGAACGCCGTGGCTGGCCCGTTTGGCCGGCCTTCGCCGCCACGGTTAGGCCCGTGGCCGCCACGCTTCCCCCTGTGGCCAGGATCCACCTCCTCCCGGAGGCTTCCCCCGGTGGGGGTAAGC
>NZ_JAKTNS010000155.1:0-286 GCF_022760915.1 Thermus thalpophilus
AGGAGGGCCCGGTGGAAGGAGGGCTCCAGGAACCAGGTCCACCGCCCCCGCTGGTCCTTCCGCAGGACGTACGTGGGCTTCCACTCCCCCTCCCGCCAGGCCACCCAGTAGAGGGGGCGCTGGGGCTCGGGGGAGGCCTCCACCCGCCGCATCCCCTCCCCGGGGAGGGGGTGCGGGGCCAGGAGCATGAGGGGCCAGGTGGGAGGAGGGTTCTCCGGGGGCATCACGCTCACCGGGGCCAGGAGGAGGTGGGCCACGGGGAGGCGGGCCTCCTTCCGGATGGCCC
>NZ_JAKTNS010000156.1:0-286 GCF_022760915.1 Thermus thalpophilus
GTGGAGGTGGCTAAATCTGCCCGCAGAGCCTTTCCCTTTCCCGTGCGGGCTCTTCACGTGGACTCCACCAGCTTTCACGTCCACGGGGTGTACGGGAGCGGGGAAGAGGGCCAGACCGATACGGGGGACGAGCCCCTGGTCATCCGCCTCACCCACGGCTACAGCCGGGACCACCGCCCAGACCTCAAGCAGTGGGTGATGAACCTGATCTGCGCCGATACCGGGGGGATTCCCCTGCTCTTCGCTCCTGGGGATGGGAACCAGTCGGATCAGGAGGCCTTGGTTC
>NZ_JAKTNS010000157.1:0-277 GCF_022760915.1 Thermus thalpophilus
ATCTGGGTGAGGTTGCGGAAGGAGGGGTTTGGGGTAAGCGAGCGGACCGTGGGGCGGGTTCTGGCCTACTTGGAGGGCCAGGGACGGGTGGAGGGGGTAGCCTCCTACCTGGCCCGAAGAGGGCGGGGGAAGGGGAGGCGGAAGCCTAGGCGGCCCTACGCCCAGAGGAGGCCGAAGGGATACGAGGTTGAGGGGCCTGGGTACCTGGTGCAGGTGGATACCCTGAGGGTGAGGCTGGGTCCTGGGGAGGAGGTGCGGCACTTCTCCGCCATAGACC
>NZ_JAKTNS010000158.1:0-258 GCF_022760915.1 Thermus thalpophilus
ACTTCTTCTCCCTGGTTCGCTTCGCTCCCTGGATGACCCCCCTCCCCTTTGCCCCGGGGACGCAGCTCCTGAAGCTCGCCCTCACCGGGGAGGGGGCGTCCCCCGGGCTTCTCCTCCTCGCCTTCGTGCAGGCCCTCCTCTTCCTCGGGGCAGGGCTTTTCGCCATGGCCTGGGTCTACGCGGGGGTGCGGCGAAGGGGCCTTTTAGGGAGGTACTGATGCGGCTTTTGGTGCAGAACGTCCACAAGCGCTTCGGCAA
>NZ_JAKTNS010000159.1:0-258 GCF_022760915.1 Thermus thalpophilus
ACTTCTTCTCCCTGGTTCGCTTCGCTCCCTGGATGACCCCCCTCCCCTTTGCCCCAGGGACGCAGCTCCTGAAGCTCGCCCTCACCGGGGAGGGGGCGTTCCCCGGGCTTCTCCTCCTCGCCTTCGTGCAGGCCCTCCTCTTTCTCGGGGCGGGGCTTTTCGCCCTGGCCTGGGTCTACGCGGCGGTGCGGCGGAGGGGCCTATTAGGGAGGTACTGATGCGGCTTTTGGTGCAGAACGTCCACAAGCGCTTCGGCAA
>NZ_JAKTNS010000015.1:0-55940 GCF_022760915.1 Thermus thalpophilus
AAGCGGCTGGCTAGGGCCGCGTAGCTGGCCGTGGAGGACTTTTACGACAGCCTCTAAGGCCGGGCTTCCGCTTCCGCATCATGGATCTGGCCCAGACGGAGCGGGATAGCCACATCACCCTGGACGCCCCCGAGCGGCTTTACGATATCGCCACCCTGCTCCGCGACTCCCACCGCTTCGCCATAGAGTCCATCTGGTCCCGCAGGCACGGGGAGATCGCCGCGGTGGTGAGCACCACCCGGCTGCGGAACATCGCGGGGCGCTACGTGGGCAAGGACGATCCGGTGGCCCTCATCCGCACCCAGAAGATCTTCCCCGCCACCGAGGAGTTCGGTCCCCCCTTCGCCCTGGCCCCCTTTGTGGCCGGGGACACCCGGGGAAGCCACCATATGCCCCTGATGCCGGTGAGGGCCAACACCCAGGCTTCCAGCTTTTTCTGCGTGCCCATGGTCTGCGCCCTGGCCTTCTCCCTCAAGGAGGGGAAGCTTTCCGAGCCCGTGGACCTCTTCGCCGACCCCGTGTGGGACGCGGTGCGGGCCAAGGTGGTGGAGAAGGCCCAGGAGATGCGCCGGCAGGGCTTTTACGGCCCCGCCATGCTCCCCATGGAGGAGCTGGAGTACACGGGGATCGCCGAGCGGTTGAAGGAATTGGCCCAGGAGTTTAGCTAGCGCCCTTGCGGGCCACCAGGGTGAGGAGGGTGTAGCTGGCCACGGTCTTGCCCTCCTGGTTCACCACCTCCACCGCCCACTCCACCACCCCGGTACGCTCGTCCCGGGGGCGTTTGGCCTTCACCGTGAGGCGGGCCTGCAGGGTGTCCCCCGCGGCCACGGGCTCGGTGAAGCGGAGGCCCTCCAGGCCGTAGTTGGCGAGGACCGGCCCCGGGGCGGGGTCCACGAAGAGCCCAGCGGCCGCGGCCAGGACGAAGTACCCGTGGGCCACCCGCTTGCCGAAGAGGCTTTTTTGGGCGGCGAGCTCGTCCGTGTGGGCATAGAAGTGGTCCCAGGAGAGGTGGGCGAAGAAGGCGATGTCCGCCTCGGTGACGGTGCGGCGGTGGGTGGTGAGGGTTTCCCCCACCGCGAGCTCCTCGTAATGCTTCCGGAAGGGGTGGACCTGGGCGGGGGTCTCCGCCCCCTTGGCGTACTCCGAGAGGAGGGATTGGAGGGTCTTGGGGTCCCCCTGGAGGGCGAGGCGGGAGAGGTGGCGCTTCACGGAGAGGAGCCCGCCGAGCTCCTCCCCGCCCCCCGCCCGGCCCGGCCCCCCGTGGAGGAGGCGGGGAAGGGGAGAGCCGTGGCCCGTGGAGGTGTGGGCGTCGTGGCGGTTTAAGAGGTGGAGCCTCCCCACCTCTCCCGAGAGCCCCTGGAGGAAGAAGCGGGCCTCCTCGAGGTCCAAGGTGGCCAAGGTGGCCACGAGCATGCCCCCGCCCATGCGGGCGAGGCGCAGGGCCTCCTCCCGGGTGCGGTAGGGGAAGAAGGTGGCCACGGGCCCGAAGGGCTCCACCCGGTGGAGGGCCTCCTTCCAGGGGTCTCGGGCCAGGAGGAGGGTGGGGGGGAAGAAGGCTCCATCCCTTCGCCCCTCGTGCTGCCAGTAGACCTGGGCGCCCGCTTTCCGTAGGGCCGCCACCGCCGCCTCCACCTCCTCCTTCTGGGCTGAGGAGGCCAGGGGGCCCAGGTCCACCCCCTCCTCCCGGGGGTCGCCCAGGCGCAGGGGGGCGAGGCGGGCTTGGGTGGCCTCGAGGAGGTCCTGGAGCCTTCCCTCCGGCACCAAAACCCGGCGGATGGCGGTGCAGCGCTGCCCCGATTTGATGGTGAGCTCCTGGGCGATCTCCTCCGCCAGGCGCAAGAGCTCCTCTTCCCCCGCCCCTTCCCCCAGGATGGCGGCGTTTAAGGAGTCCGTTTCGGCGTTGAAGTGGGCCCCCCGTTCCAGGAAGGCGGGGTGGCGCCGGAGCTGGTCCGCCGTGGCCTTGGAGCCCGTGAAGTAGAGGCTGTCCCGGTAATCCAGGGCCTCCAGGGCGTCCCCTAGGCCGCCCGCCACGAACTGGAGGCTGCCTTCGGGGAGGAGGCCCGACTCCAGCATCATCCGGGCCAGGGCCTCCGCCACGTGGGCCGTGGGGGTGGCGGGCTTGACCAGGGTGGGAACCCCGGCCAGGAAAGCGGGGGCGAACTTCTCCAAAAGCCCCCAGACGGGAAAGTTGAAGGCGTTCACCTGGAGGGTGATCCCGCCCTTGGGCCCGAGGACGTGCCGCCCCTGGAAGGAGAGGTCCTTGGAAAGGGGGAGGTAGTCCTCCTCGGGGAGGAGGTTGCCCTCGGGGAGGGTGCGGGCGAGGCTGGCGTAAGCGTAGAGGACCCCGATGCCCCCGTCCACGTCGTACCAAGCGTCCCGCCGCGTGCCCCCGGTGGTGGCGTAGAGCCGGTAGAGGACCTCCTTGCGCTCGGAAAGGTACTGGGCCAGGGCCCTAAGCCGCCTTCCCCGCTCCTGGAAGCCTAAGGCCAAAAGGCCCTTTCCCCCCACCTCCCGCCCATGGGCCACGGCCTCCTTGAGGGGAAGCCCCCCCGCCGTGACCCGGGCGATCTCCTCGCCCGTGGCGGCGTCCCGAATGGGAACGCCCTCGCCTTCGCCTTCCCACCAAGCGCCTAGAAGGTAGCTTTGGAGCTTCATCCTCACACCGCCTTAAAGGCCTCAAACACCTCGCCGCAGGCACCGCACTGGTAGAGCATCTTGCAGAGGGTGGCCCCGAAGGCGTTTTTGAGGACCACCTCCCGGCTACCGCACCGGGGGCAAGGGGGGTCCTGGTGGGCCAGGGGGAGGGGCAGGGGTGGGGCGATGCCGTAGGCGGCAAGCTTTTCCTTGGCCTCCCCCGCCATGGCCTCCGTGGACCAAGGGGTGCGGGCCTCCTCCACCTCCACCGCCTCTGCCCCCGCCGCCTTCAGGGCCCGCACGATCTCCTCGCGGATGAGCCTAAGGGCGGGGCAGCCGGAGAAGGTGGGGCGGAAGCGCACCTTAACCCGGGATCCTTCCGCCTCCACCCCCAGGACCATCCCCATCTCCACGATGTTGAGGACGGGGATCTCGGGGTCCTTGACCCCCTTTAGGGCCTCCCAGTAGCGGTCTACCACGCCTTGGCCTCCGGGTCCCAGCGGGCCACGGACTGCATCTCCGCCAGCAGCGACCATAGGTACTCCGTGTGCTCCTTCCGGCTTTTGGGCACATAGCCCCCCTGGGGAGGCTTGAGCCCCGAGCGCTCCAGGTGCCGGGTGACCTCTTCCAGGTAGGGGGCCTCGAGGGCCCTCAGGTCCGGCACCACCCCCGCCTCCGCCAAGGCCTCCTCCTCCGGGAGGGGGATGAAAAGCTGCTTGGCGTAGGGGAAGAGGAGCTCTAAAGCTTCCTGGGCCCGGCGGTGGCTCTCCTCGGTGCCCAGGCCCAGGCGCTCCACCCAAAGGGCGGAGTGCCTCAGGTGGAAGCGCTCCTCCTTCAGGATGCGGCTTGCCGCTTCGGCCAAGGGTTCATAGGCGCTCCCTTGCGCCTCCTTGAGCCAAAGGTTCTCGTAGGCGTCAAAGAGGTACTGCCGCACCAGGGTGAAGGCCCAGTCCCCCTTGGGAAGCTCCACCAGGATGGCGTTTTGGTACTCCAGGGGGTCGCGGAGGAAGATCAGGCGGTCGGGGTCAGCGCCGTCCAGCTCCTGGCGGAGCTCCAGGTAGAGCTTGGCGTGGCCCAGCTCGTCCTGGGCCAGGTTGGCGATGGCGATGTCCTCCTCGAGGATGGGCGCGTGGCCCACCCACTCGGAAAGGCGCTGGGCCAGCACCACCTCGTCGTCGGCCAAGGCGGTTAGCTTGGCCACCAGGGCTTCCTTGAGGTAAGGGTCAAGGGGCATCCTCCACCTCCTTGGCGGTGACGAGGCCATAGTAGCTCTGCAGGCGGTAGGTCTTGTCCTTGGCCGGGGCGAACCAGCTCTCTATGACCTCCTCCTTGGGCTCCGTCCCCACCACCAGCCGCTCCGGCACCGCCCAGAAGGCCACCCCTTGGGCGTGGAGGAGGGCCTCCCGGATGGCCGAGGCTGGGCCCTTGGCCAGGAAGCGGCCCACCAGGTCCCCATACACCATGCTCCGGCGGTGGCTCCGCTTGGCGAAGACCCAGTAGGCCTCCTCCGGGCCCTCCTCCAACCCTTCGCTCCATGGGCCCTTCAGCCCCTCCTGGGTCACGTGGAAGAAGGCCTCCGCCGGAGCCACAAAGAGGGCGTAGGCGGAAGGCCGGCGCACGAAGACGTGCCGGGCCAGAAGGAGGGCGTGCTCGGGGTCGGTGGCGTGCACCGAGCCCACCATCTGGGGCGGGCTTTTGGGGGTGTCCTGCTTGATCACCTCGTAGCGGGGCCACTCGGTTCCCCACATGGCCGCCTCCTAGTCCGCCGCCTGCGCCAGGCGGCGCTTGGCGTGGGCCTCCATGGCCTCCCGCACCCAGCGCCCCTCCTCGTGGGCCCGCTCTCTTGCCAAAAGGCGGTGGCGGTTCATGGGGCCCTCCCCGTTGATGACCTTCCAGAACTCGTCCCAAGGGATGGGGCCGTGGACCCAGTTCCCCGTCTTCTCGTCGTAGCGGAGCTCGGGGTCTGGGGGGGTAAGCCCCGCCTCCAAAAGCTCCGGCACGTGCTCGTTCAGGAACTCCTGGCGGATCTGGTCGTTGGTCTTGGTCTTGATGCCCCAGCGCAGGAGGAGGGGAGTGTGGGGGGAGTCGGTGTCGTGGGGCCCCGCCATCATCAGGGTGGGCCACCACCAGCGGTTTAGGGCGTCCTGCACCATCTGCCGCTGCTTCCTGGACCCCCGGGCGTAGAGGAGGACCGCCTCCTTGCCCTGCTTGTGGTGGAAGGTTTCCTCGGCGCAGATGCGCACCATGGCCCGGGAATAGGGCCCGTAGGAGCACTGGGCCAGCATGGTCTGGTTCTTGATGGCCATGCCGTCCACCAGCCAGCCGATGATGCCCACATCGGCCCAGGTGAGGGTGGGGTAGTTGAAGATGTTGGAGTACTTGGCCCTTCCCGAAAGCAGGGCCTCCACCATCTCCTCCCGGGTCACCCCAAGGGTTTCCGCGGCGTGGTAGAGGTACTGGCCGTGCCCGGCCTCGTCCTGCACCTTGGCCAGGAGGATGAGCTTGCGCCTCAGGGAGGGGGCCCGGGTGATCCAGGCGCCCTCGGGAAGCATGCCCACCCACTCGCTGTGGGCGTGCTGGGAGATCATGCGGATGAGTTGCCTGCGGTACTCCGCCGGCATCCAGTCCCCGGGCTCAATCTTCTCCCCCCGGGCGATCCTGGCCTCAAACTCCGCAAGCCTTTCCGGGTAGTCTGGGTCCTCCGGGTAGCCGATCCTAAGCTTCACCATCCTTGCCTCCTTCCTCCACGCCCAGGGCCCGAAGCACGAGCCTGGCGTAGGCTTCCGCAAGCTCCTCCAGGGAAAGCGGCCCATCCGGGCGGTACCACTGGTAGGTCCAGTTGAGGGCGGAAAGGACGAAGAGGGTGGCGAGGCGCACGTTTTCCACGCGGAAGGCGCCCTTCTCCACCCCTTGCTGGATCACCCCTTGCACTCCTTCCTCGTAGCGGCGTCTGAGCGCCTTGGCCTCCTCCAGTAGGGGAGGCGAGAGGTGCTTCCACTCGTGGAAGAAGACCGTGGCCCGGGGGAGTTCCTCGGCGATGACCCGAAGGTGGCCCTTCACCAAGGCCCTCACCCGATCCACGGGGCTGCCTTCGGGAAGGCTTTCCAAAACGGCGAGGAAGCGCTCCGCCGCCTGGCGCACCACCTCCAGGAGGATCTCCTCCTTGGACTGGATGTGGGCGTAGAGGCTTCCCCCTTGCAGGTTCAGGTGGCGGGCGAGCTCCCGCATGCTGGTGGCGTGGTAGCCCCGCTGGCTGAAGAGGGTTCCGGCCACGTGGAGGATCTCGTCCCGGCGCTCCATGGCTAACGATCGTTTGTTAGTTTTGCACACCCGGGGCGAAGGGACAAGTGTCCCAGCTCACCTTTTCCCTTGACACAGGAGGGCGGTGGGTATAGGGTGTACTTACCGACCGGTCGGTGAGCCATGGTGACCACGACCAAAGACCGCATCCTCGAGGAGGCCGCCAAGCTCTTCACCGAGAAGGGCTACGAGGCCACCGGCGTCCAGGACATCGCCCAGGCCCTGGGCCTTTCCAAGGCGGCGCTGTACCATCACTTCCGGAGCAAGGAGGAGATCCTTTACGAGATCAGCTTGAAAGCCCTTTGGGGCCTGGTGCGGGCGGGGGAAGAGGCCATGGCCCACCCTGACCCGGAGGAGGCCCTTCTCCGCTTCATGGAGGCCCACGCCCGCTACTTTGAGGAGAACTACCCCTTCTTTGTCACCATGCTGCAAGGCATCAAAAGCCTTTCCCCGGAAAACCGGGCGGCCACCAATGAACTGCGGGACCGGCACGAGGCGAACCTCAGAAACATCCTCCGGCGGGGGGTGGAAGCGGGAGCCTTCCGCCCCGTGGACGTGGCCCTGGCGGGGCGGGCGGTGCTTTCCCTGCTCAACTGGATGATCCGCTGGTTCCGCCCCGGCAGCCCTAAGCGGGCGGTGGAGTTCGCCCGGGCTTACCATGACCTCATCTTGAGGGGGTTGAAGGATGGAGATCCCGGAGCACAAGGAGCTTAGAGAGGTGGCGCGTCGCTTCCTGCAGGAGGCGGCGCCCAAGCTAAAGGAGTACGAGGAAAAGGAGGTCTTCCCCTGGCCCCTGGTGGAGCGCATGGGGCATCTGGGCTTTTTGGGCGTCTTCGTCCCGGAGGAGCTGGGCGGGGCGGGGCTGGATTTCTTCGCCTACCTCGCCCTCTTGGAGGAGATGGGGGGGTACGCTTCCTTGCGCTCCATCCTCTCCGTGCAGCAGAGCCTGGTCCTAACCCCCCTCCTCGCCTACGGCACCGAGGCGCAGAAGCGGCGCTACGTGCCCCGCTTGGCCCGGGGGGAGATCCTCGGGGCCTTTGGCCTCACCGAGCCCGAGGCGGGCTCGGATGCGGCAAGCCTCCGCACCCGGGCCTACCGGGAAGGCGACCACTACGTGCTGGAGGGGCAGAAGACCTTCATCTCCCACGGCAACGTGGCGGAGGTCTTCCTCATCTTCGCCAAGACGGACCCGGAAAAGGGGGCTAGGGGCATTACTTGCTTCCTGGTGGAGCGGCAAGACGGGGTGAGGACGAGCCCCCTAAAGGGGAAGCTCGGCCTGAAGGCGGCGGATACGGGGATGGTGTTCTTGGATGGGGTGCGGGTGCCGAAGGAAAGGGTTTTGGGACGGGAGGGGGAGGGCTTTAAGATCGCCCTTTCCACCTTGGACACGGGCCGCATCTCCTTGGCGGCGGGGGCGGTGGGGCTTATGCAAAGGGCTTTGGATCTCTCCCTCGCCTACGCCCGGGAGAGGAAGCAGTTTGGCAAGCCCCTGGCGGCCTTCCAGCTCATCCAGGAGCACCTTGCGGCCATGAAGCTGGACCTCGAGGCGAGCCGCCTCCTCACCTACCGGGCGGCCCAAAAGAAGGTGAGGGGGGAGGCGTATACCCTCGAGGCCAGCATGGCCAAGCTCTTCGCCTCCGAGGCCGCCAACCGGGTGGCTTACCGGGCCATCCAGGTCCACGGGGGGTACGGCTTCTTTGAGGAGTACGAGGTGGCGAGGCTCTATCGGGATGCCCGCATCCTCACCCTTTACGAGGGGACGAGCGAGGTGCAGAAGCTCATCATCGGGGCCCACCTCACGGGGATTCGGGCCTTCGCCTAAGGAGGGAACCCATGCCCATGTACTTTGAGGACTTTGAGGTCGGCCAGCGCTTCACCACCCCGGCCCGCACCGTCACCGAGGCGGACGTGGTGAACTTCGCTGGGGTCTCGGGGGACTACAACCCCATTCACACCGACGCCGAGTTCGCCAAGTCCACCCCCTTCGGCCAGCGCATTGCCCACGGGCTTCTGGTCCTTTCCATGCTCACGGGGCTCAGGCAGCGCGCGGGCCACTTTGAGGGGACGATCATCGCTTGGCTGGAGATCCGGAACTACAGGTTCCTGAAGCCCGTCTTCATCGGGGACACGGTCCGGGGGGAAAGCGAGATCCTGGAGAAGCGGGAGACCTCCAAGCCCGACCGGGGCATCCTGGTGCAGCGGGTGAGGGTCTACAACCAAAGGGGCGAGGTGGTGCAGGAAGGGGAGTTCGTGACCATGGTGCGGCGGAGGCCCTCCCCGGGCGCCTAAGGGTTATACTGGGTCTAACCCAATGGAGGGGGAAAGGATGAACGCGTTCCCGAGCACCATGATGGACGAGGAATTGAACCTTTGGGACTTCCTGGAGCGGGCGGCGGAGCTTTTCGGGAGGAAGGAGGTGGTCTCCCGCCTCCACACCGGGGAAATCCACCGCACCACCTACGCCGAGGTCTACCAAAGGGCCAGGAGGCTCATGGGGGGCCTCAAGGCCCTAGGGGTGGGGGTGGGAGACCGGGTGGCTACCTTGGCCTTCAACCACTTCCGCCACCTCGAGGCCTACTTCGCCGTCCCCGGAATGGGGGCGGTCCTCCACACGGCCAACCCAAGGCTTTCCCCCAAGGAGATCGCCTACATCCTAAACCACGCCGAGGACAAGGTCCTCCTCTTTGACCCCAACCTCCTGCCCTTGGTGGAGGCCATCCGGCCCGAACTGAAAACGGTGCAGCACTTCGTGGTTATGGACGAGCAGGCCCCGGAGGGCTACCTGGCCTACGAGGAGGTCCTGGGGGAGGAACAGGACCCCGTGCGGGTGCCGGAGCGGGCCGCCTGCGGCATGGCCTACACCACCGGGACCACCGGCCTGCCCAAGGGGGTGGTCTACAGCCACCGGGCCCTGGTCCTCCAGAGCCTGGCGGGCAGCCTCACGGACGGCACCGCCCTCTCGGAGGCGGACGTGGTCCTCCCGGTGGTCCCCATGTTCCACGTGAACGCCTGGTGCCTGCCCTACGCCGCCACTATGGTGGGGGCCAAGCAGGTCCTGCCCGGGCCCAGGCTGGACCCCGCCTCCCTGGTGGAGCTCTTTGACGGGGAAGGGGTGACCTTCACCGCCGGGGTGCCCACGGTCTGGCTCGCCCTGGCAGACTACCTGGAAAGCACGGGCCACCGCCTCAGGACCCTAAAGCGCCTGGTGGTGGGGGGCTCGGCGGCTCCCCGGAGCCTTATCGCCCGCTTTGAGGCCATGGGGGTGGAGGTGCGCCAGGGCTACGGCCTCACCGAGACCTCCCCCGTGGTGGTGGTGAACTTCATCAAAAGCCACCTGGAGAAAGATCTTACCCCCGAGGCCCGCATCGCCTTCAAGGCCAAAACCGGCCTCCCCATCCCCCTGGTGCGCCTAAGGGTGGCGGACGAGGAGGGCCGCCCCGTGCCCAAGGACGGGAAGGCCCTGGGGGAGGTCCAGCTCAAGGGGCCCTGGATCACCGGGGGCTACTACAAGAACGAGGAGGCCACGCGGAGCGCCCTCACCCCGGACGGCTTCTTCCGCACCGGGGACATCGCCACCTGGGACGAGGAAGGGTACATAGAGATCAAGGACCGGCTCAAGGACCTGATCAAATCGGGCGGGGAGTGGATCTCCAGCGTGGACCTGGAAAACGCCCTCATGGGCCACCCCAAGGTGAAGGAGGCGGCGGTGGTGGCCATCCCCCACCCCAAGTGGCAGGAGAGGCCCTTGGCGGTGGTGGTGCCCAGGGGCGAGAAGCCCACCCCGGAGGAGCTGAACGAACACCTCCTAAAGGCCGGCTTCGCCAAGTGGCAGCTTCCCGACGCCTACGTCTTCGTGGAGGAGATCCCGAGGACCTCGGCGGGCAAGTTCCTCAAGCGGGCCCTTAGGGAGCAGTACAAGGACCTCTACCAGGGGGCCTCCTGAGGATGTTCCTGGGGAAGTTTCGCTTGGACGGGAAAGCGGCCCTGGTGACGGGAGGGTCGCGGGGGCTTGGCCTCGAGGCCGCCCTGGCCCTCAAGGAGGCGGGGGCTAAGGTGGCGGTGATGGCCCGGCGGGCGAGCTTTTTTGAGGAGGCCCGGGCCCAGTTGGGCGAAGATGCCCTCTACTTAGAAGGGGACGTGCGGGACGAGGCCCGCCTCGAGGCCATCGCCGAGGAGGTGGAGGAGAAGCTCGGGCCCCTCACCATCCTGGTGAACGCCGCCGGAATCACCTGGGGGGCGCCTTCCCTGGAGATGCCCGTGGAGAAGGTGCGGGAGGTTTTGGAAGTGAACCTGGTGGGGGCCTTTCTGGCGAGCCGGGTGGCGGCCCGGCGCATGAAGGAAAGGGGCTACGGCAAGATCGTCCACATCGCCTCCGTGGCCGGGCTCAAGGGGGAGTACCCCGAGGTGCTGGACGCCGTGGGCTACTCCGCCTCCAAGGGGGGCCTCATCGCCATGACGCGGGATTTGGCGGTGAAGTGGGGGCGGTGGGGCATCCGGGTGAACGCCTTGGCCCCCGGCTTTTTCCCCACCCGCATGACGGAAAAGGTCCTGCCTCGGGCCGAGCCCCTCCTCAAGGCCACCCTACCCCTAGGCCGCCCGGGAAGGCCCGGGGAGCTTGGGGGGGCGGTGCTTTTCCTGGCCAGCCCCGCCTCGGACTACATCACGGGGGTGGTGCTGCCCGTGGATGGGGGGGCCACGGCGCTTTAGAGGTCGGGAAGTCTCCCGGCCGCCTCCTTGAGCCTTTCCCGGGAGGCGTGGAGGTAGATTTGGGTGGTGGCGATGGACTCGTGACCAAGGAGGTCCTTCACCGCATCCAGCTCCACCCCCACCTCCACCAGGAGGGTGGCGTAGGCGTGGCGGAGCTTGTGGGGGGTGAAGCGCCGGGGGTCCAGGCCCGCCCGGAGGGCGGCCTCCCGGAACTTGGCCTCCACGTAGCGGGCGGAGGGGACGCGGCCCTGGCGGCGCCCCTGCGAGAAAGTGAAAACGGGCACATTACCCTGGGGAGGGCCCAGTTCCATCAGTACCTCCCGGGCCGTCTTGGAAAGGGGCACGAGCCGTTCCTTGTTACCCTTGCCCACCACCCGCACCGCCGCCGGCAGGCCCCCTTCCAGCACCACGTTGCGCCCCTTGAGGGAAAGGGCCTCGGAGATGCGAAGGCCGGTGCCGTAGAGGAAGCGGGCCAAGGCGGTGAGAAGCCTCGCCTCCTTTTCCTCGGAAAAGGCCGAAAGGAAGCGCTTTAGCTCCTCGGGGGTTGGGTGCAGGGGAAGCCTGCGGCCCGCCTTGGGCCGACCGATGCCCTCCGTGGGGTCTTCCACCGCCTCGCCCCGCACCTGGGCCAGGTAGCGGTAGTAGCTCCTTAGGGCCGCGAGGAACCCCTGGACCCGCCTGGGGGCCCAGCGCTCCTGCAAGAGGAGGACCCGCACCGCCTCGGGGCCTGGGGGAAGCTCCTGGGCCTTTAGGAAGCGGAACCAGAAGGCCAGGTCCTGGAGGTAGCGGCGCACCCCCCGGGGGGAGTAGCCCCGTTCCAGGAGGAGGTATTCCGCATAGGGGGCAAGGGGAAGGAGGGCGCTGTCGGGGCTTGTAATGCCTAGGGTTTTCCAAAGAATGTGGGCGGGGGCGCTGGGGTCCATGGGGGCATTATACATGCGCGAAATGTACCTTTCGCGAACACAGGGGAAGCCACCACCAGAGCGCCCAGTCCCAGCCCCGCCACAGGTCCGGCCGCTTCCGCCCAGACGGAAAAAGGCTTCCTGGGCCTCGAGGGAAAGTTCCAGCCGCAGGGGGTGAGGTCGTGCCCGCCATCGTTAGGGCTCGGCGGCGGCGGAAAGGCGTACCGGGGGTGGACCTTCACCGCTAGGCCCGGCGCCTCCTCTTCCACCATCCGGGGGTGTTCCTACCCCAATCGCCCGCCTAACCCCCTAAACCCCTACCCCTTGCCGGAGCCCCGCCTGGGCGGCGGCCAGGCGGGCGGTGAGGACCCGGTAGGGGCTCGCCGAGGTGTAGTCCAGAAGCTCCGCCACGAAGCGAACGCTTCCCGCCTCGCCCCCGTGCTCCCCGCAGAGGCCGAGCTTGAGCCTGGGGTTGGCCCGCCTGCCCTCCTCCTCCGCCAGCCTTAGAAGCTTCCCCACCCCCTTCTCGTCCAGGCGCTCCGTGGGGTCAAAGGGGAACAGCCCCTCCTCCACGTACCGGGGCAGGAACTTCCCGGCGTCGTCCCGGGAGAGGCCAAAGGTCATCTGGGTGAGGTCGTTGGTGCCGAAGCTGAAGAAGTCCACCAAGGGAGCGATCTCCCCCGCCAGGAGGGCGGCCCTCGGGGTTTCTATCATGGTGCCGAAGGGGATGGGGCCGTACTGGGCGAAGAGTTCCTCCGCCAACAGGCGGGCCCTTTCCACCTCCTTGGGGTCCGCCACCAGGGGAACCATGACCTCGGGGTGGGGGTCAAGCCCCTCTTCCCTTAGCTCCTTGGCCGCCTCGAGGAGGGCCTTAAGCTGCATGCGGAAGATGGCGGGCCTTAAGAGGAGGAGCCTAACTCCCCGGAAGCCCAGCATGGGGTTCGCCTCCTGGAGGGCCTTCGCCCGCTCCAATAGGCGGGCGGCTTCCCCGTCCCCCGCCTTGACCGCCTCTTCCAGCTCGGCCAAGGGCGGTAGGAACTCGTGAAGGGGCGGGTCCAAAAGCCGCACGGTGACGGGAAGCCCGTCCATGGCCCGGAGGATTTCCTTGAAGTCCTCCTTTTGGAAGCGGAAAAGCTCCTCCAGGGCTTCCCTTTCCTCCTCCTCCGTCTGGGCCAGGATGAGCCGGCGCACCCAGGGGAGCCGCTCTTCCTGGAAGAACATGTGCTCGGTGCGGCAAAGCCCAATCCCCTCGGCGCCGAAGGCGCGGGCCCTTCGGGCGTCCTCTGGGGTGTCGGCGTTGGCCCTCACCCCAAGGCGCCTGAAGGGCTCGGCCCAGGAAAGGAGCTTCTGCAAAAGGGCTTCCCCTTCCGCCTCCACCAGGGGCACCGTCCCCAGGTAAATCTCTCCCGTGCTCCCGTCCAGGGTGAGGAGGTCCCCTTCCCGGATCTCCACCCCGTCCACCACGGCCCTCCCCTCCTCCGGGTAGACCCTTAGGACCTCGGCCCCCACCACCGCCGGCACCCCCAGGCCCCGGGCCACCACCGCCGCGTGGGAGGTGAGGCCGCCCCGGGCGGTGAGGATGCCCCTGGAGAGGTACATGCCCGTGATGTCCTCCGGGGTGGTCTCCGGGCGAATAAGGATGGTGGGGAGGCCCTGGGCGTTAAGGCGCTCCGCCCCCTCGTTGGAGAAGACGGCGTGGCCGCTGGCGGCCCCCGGGCTTGCGGGAAGCCCCTTGAGGAGGGGCCTGGGGGCCTTGTCCCGGTCCACGCTGGGTTTGAGGAGGCCGGGGAGGGCGTTGGCCTCCACCCTCAAGACCGCCTCCTCCTTGGAGATGAGGCCCTCCTCCGCCATCTCCACGGCGATGCGCACCGCCGCCTTGGCCGTGCGTTTGCCGGAGCGGGTCTGCAGGAGGTAAAGCCGCCCCTTTTCCACGGTGAACTCAAAGTCCTGCATGTCGCGGAAATGGCGCTCCAGCCGCTCCGCCACCTCTAGGAGCTCGGCGTAAAGGGCGGGGGCGTAGTCCTGGAGGCGCTCCAGGGGCTCGGGGGTGCGGATGCCCGCCACCACGTCCTCCCCTTGGGCGTTGCGCAGGTACTCCCCGTAGAGGCGCTTCTCCCCGGTGACGGGGCTCCGGGTGAAGCCCACCCCGGTGCCCGAGTCCTCCCCCAGGTTGCCGTAGACCATGGCCTGGACCACCACCGCCGTGCCCAGGTCCTCGGGGATGCCGTAGATGCGGCGGTAGGTTCTGGCCCGGGGGTTGAGCCAGCTCCGGAAGACCGCCTCCACGGCGGCGGAAAGCTGCGCCCAAGGGTCCATCACCCTCCGCTCCGCCTTCAAGGCGGCGAGCATCCCCTCAAAAACCTCCGCCTTCTCCCCCAGGACCACCTCCCCGTACATGGCCAGGAGGCGGCGGAAGGTGTCCCAGGCGAAGCGGGGGTTTTCCGCGGCCCGGGCCAGGGCCTCCACCCCTTCCAGGGTGAGGCCCAGGTTCAAGATGGTGTCCATCATCCCCGGCATGGACACCGGGGCCCCGCTCCGCACGGAGACCAAAAGGGGAGGGGTCTTCCCCTCCCCCTGGCCGAAGCGCTTCCCGGTTAGGCCCTCGAGGGCCGCCATCTTAAGGCGTACCTCCTCCATAAGGCCCGGCACCTCGCCCCGCTCCAGGTAGGCGCGGCAGGCCTCCGTGGTGATAATCAAGGCCGGGGGTACGGGAAGCCCCGCCCCCGCCATGGCCACAAGGCCATACCCCTTGCCCCCGAGGAGGTCCTTGGAAAGGCCCTGGGCCTCCGAAAGCAGGAATACACGGCTTTCCACATCCCGAGTATCCGGGAGGGCGTGGAAACGTGGAAAGGTGTACTCCCGGGAAGGCTACACCGTTCGCCCTTGGGGAACCAGGAGGGCTCGCCACTCGGCCAGCATGGCCTGGGCGAAGCGGGGAAAGGCCTCGTGGTAGCGGCGCAAGAGCTCCCCCGGGGGCACCCCCTCCGCCTTGAGCTTCCCCAAGAAGGCGCGGGCCTCCCCGGGGGGCCCGTGCCAGCGGGCAAGCTCCTCCCAATCCTCCCCCAGGAAGACCACGGTGGGAACGATGCGCTTGCCCTCCTTGGCGTACCGCTCGGCCAGGTCCGGGTTCTCGTCCCGGAAGAGGAAACGGACCCCTAAGGGAAGCCTCGCCAACACGGGGATGGCCTGGAGGCAGTCCGGGCACCAGGCTTCCACCAGGGCCAGGACCCGGGCCGCCCCCGGAAGGGGATCCAAAGGTTCCAGGAGCTGGTAAAAGGCCTCCACCCGTGTCCGCCCTGCGCCTAGCCTGGGAAGAAGTGCCTCATAGGAAAGCCCCTGGGTCCAACGCTCGGAAAGCATGGCCCCATGGTGCGCCCAAGCCCCCCTGAAGGGCAAGGAGGGCCATCACACCCGTTCCGGCGCGCGGGAATTAGGCTTAGCCCATGGACCGGCGGCTTTTCGCCCTCCTTTCCGGGGTGCTCCTGGGGACGATCAACGAAAGCAGCCTGGCCCCAGCGCTTCCCCTCCTTCAGAAGACCTTCGCCGTGGGGCCGGAGGCGGCCCAGGGCGTGGTGTCCATGGGACTTCTGGGGGCGGCCCTGGCCTACTTGCCCGTGGCGGGCCTGGCGGGGCGGGTGGGGGCGGCGAAGCTCTTCCGGCTGGGGCTTCTCCTCCACGCCCTCTTCGCCCTCCTCCTGGCCTTGGCCCCAGGGGTGTGGGCCCTTTACCTCCTCCGCTTCCTCCAGGGGTTGGCCACGGCCATGGTGGTGGGGCTCGTGCCCGGCCTGGCCGCCACCGCCTTCCCCAGCGCCCGGGGCTACGCCCTGGGTATGGTGGCGAGCACGGTGGCCACGGGCACCCTCCTGGGCCCGGCCTTAGGGGGGCTTGCCGCTGGCAAAAGCCTCTCCCTCGTTTTCCTCCTCCCCCTTCCCGCCGCCTTTTTGGCCCTTCTCCTTTCGGGCGATCTGCCAAGCCTACCGGAACAAGGAGGTTCTCTGAAACAACTCCTCTCCGCCCCCGGGTTCCTCCGGGCCCTTCTCGCCACGGGGCTTTACTTCGCCCACACCCTGGGGACCACGGTGGCCTTAAGCTTCCACCTGGGGGCCGAGGGGCTATCCTCCAGGGCCATCGGGGGGCTTCTCCTCCTGGGGCCCTTGCAGCTCCTCCTCCTCGGGGCTTGGGCGGGCAGGCTGGCGGACCGGAAGGGCTACCGGCGGGTGGCTCGCCTCGGGGCCCACCTCCTCCTGGGGACGGGAGTGGCCTTCGCCTTCTTGCCCCTGATTCACCCCCTTTGGGGGGCTGCCTTGGGCCTCGCCCTCCTCGGGGTGGGGCGGGCCCTGTTCCAGGCGGCTAACAACGCCCTGGTCCTTTCCCTCGCCCCTTCGGGCACGGAGGGGCTCGCCTCGGGGGCCCTTTCCGTGGCCCGCTCCTTGGGGCAGGCCCTGGGAAGCGCCCTGGCCGGGGGGAGCCTGGGGCTTTTCCACCGGGCTTTCCCCCACCATGGCCCGGCCTTCGCTGCCGCCGCCCTTCTCCTCGCGGGGCTCATGGGGCTCGCCGCCCTTTTGGTGCGGGGGAAGGACCTAGCCCAGGAGGTGGGCCATGCGGCGCCCGATGATCCGGGCAGCGAGGAGGGGGCTTAAGCGGTGGAGGAGGTCCATGGTGCGGGCGTCCCGGCCCAGGAGCACCCGGAAGGCATCCCGCTCCACGGCGTCCAGGAGGATGCGGGCGGCTGCCTGGGGTTCCAAAACGGGCACCTTCGCCCCCTCGGCCCCAGGGGCTTCCACCCCCGAGTGCTGCGCGATCCCCGTGCGCATGGCCCCGGGCAGGGCCAAGGTGACCCGCACGGGGGTGCCCTGGAGCTCGGCCCAAAGGGCCTCGGTGAGGAGCATCACCGCCGCCTTGGAGGCCCCGTAGACCGCCTGCCCCGGCACCGGCACGAAAGCCCCCATGCTGGAAACGTTCACCAGGTGGGCCTCGGGGCGCTTGAGGAGCCTGGGCAGAAAGGCTCGGGTCATGTGGAGGGTCCCGTAGAAGTTCACCCGCATCACCCGCTCCATGGCCGCCTCGTCCAGGTCCAGGAGCCGCTTAAAGGGCTGGATGATGCCGGCGTTGTTGATGAGGCCGTCCACCCGCCCGTGCGCTTCTTCCACCTCCTCGGGCAAGGCTAGCACCCTCGCCTTATCGGTGACGTCCAAAGGGTGAAGGCTAAGCCCAGGGGCCAGGCTCCCCGCCTGGGCCTGGGTTTCCCGTAGGCCCTCCTCCCTTAGGTCCACCGCCGCCACCCTTGCCCCCCGCCGGAGGAGTTCCAGGGTGAGGGCCTGGCCCAATCCGCTTCCCGCCCCCGTGACCACCACCACCTTGCCGGCGAGCTTCATGGGCCCAGCATACCCTTCTTCACCTGCCAGCGCTCCCGGAGCTGGGCGAAGAGGGCTTCCACCTTGGCCTTGGGCAGGATTACCTGCTCCGTGCGCCCCACGCCGATGAGGTCGCCGAGCTCGTTATAGGCCTCCATGGTGGCGTGGACCCGGTTGCCCTCGGTCCGCTCGTGCCGGGCGACGATCCTGACCCGCATCCCCGGGAGGGCCGAGGCCAGGTGGCGCACCTCCACGTAGCTCCCGATCCCCTCCTCCCCTTCCTCCAGAAAGGGGAGGATGATCTTCCGCCCGGCGAGCTCCATGTGCTTGGCCATCCAGTAGGTGGCGTAAACGGGGTGGACGGGCCCGAGCTCCTCAAAGTCCACGGTCATGGCCTCGGTGACCACCGTTTCAAAGGTGGCCTCGTAGCCTTCGGGTATGGGGCGCATGGCTACTTGCGCAGGTCCAAAACCCGCCTTAGCTTCCCCCCTTCACTCCTCGGGGCCTCCCCGGGGGCGAGGAGGGTGACCCGCATGCTAACGCCGATGGTGTCCTTGATCTTGTGGGCCACCTTTTCCCGAAGGGCGTGGAGGCGGTGGTCCGCCTCAATCACCTCGTCGGAGAGGGCTTTTCTGCCGATTTCCTGGAAGAAAGCCTCGGACACCTCCACCTTAAGCTCCGCCTCGTCCAAGGTGCCCTCCCGCCGCACCACGATCTGGTAGTAGGGCTCCACCTCGGGGATGCCCAAAAGCACCGCCTCCACCTGGGTGGGGTAGACGTTCACCCCGCGGATGATGAGCATGTCGTCCGTGCGGCCCAGAATGGGCCCCATGCGCACGTGGGTGCGGCCGCAGGTGCAGGGCGCGTAGGTGAGGAAGGTCAGGTCCCCTGTCCAGTAGCGAAGGAGGGGCATGGCTTCCTTGGTGAGGGTGGTGAGGACCAGGACCCCCACCCTGCCCTCGGGAAGGGGCTCTCCCGTGTCCGGGTCCACCACCTCGGGCAGGAAGTGGTCCTCCCAGATGTGGCTCCCCTGGCGTTCCTCCACGCACTCGTTGGCCACCCCGGGGCCGATGATCTCGGAGAGGCCGTAGATGTTGGTGCTCTTCACCCCAAGCCCCTCGTCCACCTGCTTGCGGATAGCCTCCGTCCAAGGTTCGGCGCCCAGGACGGCGTACTCCAGGGAAAGGGCCTCGGGGGGAACCCCCCGCTTCCTGAACTCCTCCGCCAGGGTCTGGGCGTAGGAGGGGGTGCAGGAGATCACCTCGGGGCGGAAATCCTGGATGAGCATGACCTGGCGCTCCGTCATGCCCCCGGAAACCGGCACCACGGTCATGCCCAAGGCCTCCGCCCCCCCGTGGAGGCCAAGCCCCCCGGTGAAGAGGCCGTAGCCGTAGGCGTTGTGGAGCATCATCCCGGGCCTCGCCCCCGCCGCCGCCAGGGAACGGGCCACCACCTGGGCGAAGACCTCGAGGTCGCCCCGGGTGTAGCCCACCACCGTGGGCTTGCCCGTGGTGCCACTGGAGGCGTGGATGCGGGCCAACTTCTCCCGGGGTACGGCGAAGAGGCCAAAGGGGTAGTTTTCCCGCAGGTGGTCCTTTTTAGTGAAGGGGAGCTTGGGGAGGTCCATGAGGCCCCGGATCTCCCCCGGGCTCACCCCCGCCTCGTCTAGAAGCCTTCGGTAAAAGGGCACCCGCTCGTAGACGTAGGCCACCACCTGGCGCAGCCGCTCCTCCTGAAGCGCCCTAAGCTTCTCCCTGGGAAGGGTTTCCAACTCTGGCTGGTACATCCTCACCTCCTAAGCGAAAGACGGTGCCCGTGAAGAGGGCCACCAGTTTTCCCTCCGAAACCACCTCCACCCGGTAGGTGGCGGTGCGCCGGGAGAGGTTCACCTCCACCGCCCTTGCTTCCACGAGGGCCCCGGGGTAGAGGGGCCGGAAGTAGTCCATGCGGCAGGAAAGGGCCACCGCGGGCCCCCGGGAGTTGGAGGCGAGGGCGAAGGCGCTGTCCGCCAGGGCGTAGAGGAACCCCCCGTGGGCGGTGCCGTGGAGGTTCAGGTGCGCCTTCTCCACCCGGCCCACCACCTTGGCTTCCCCCGGGGCCAGGTGCACCACCTCGAGGCCCAAGGCCTCCATGAAGGGATCCCTCATCCCTCCCCCACCTCCCGCTTAAGGCCCAGGTAAGCCTCCACCACCTTCGGGTTTTGCCAAAGCTCCTTGGCGCTTCCCTCCAGGGCCACCTCCCCCGCCTCCAGCACAAGCCCCCGGTCGGCGAGCTCCAGGGCCACCTTGGCGTTTTGCTCCACCACGAGAAGCGTCACCCCCTCCCCCTTTAGGGCGGCCAGGATGCGGTAGATCTCCCGCACCATCAAGGGGGCAAGCCCCAAGGAGGGCTCGTCCAGGAGGAGGAGGCGGGGCCTCGCCATGAGGGCGCGGCCGATGGCCAGCATCTGCTGCTCCCCCCCGGAAAGCGTCCCGGCGAGCTGCCCCCGCCTCTCCTTTAGCCGGGGGAAGAGGCCGTAGACCCGCGCCAAATCCGGCCTCAAGTCCTCGCCCTTCCGGAAGCGGAGGAACCCCCCAAGGCGGAGGTTGTCCTCCACGGAAAGCCCGGGGAAGAGGGCCCGCCCCTCCGGCACCAGGACGAGGCCCCGCTGGAGGAGGTCCTCGGGGCTTCGCCTGACCAGGACCTCCCCATCCAGGGCGACGCGGCCCTCCGTCCGGGCCAGGCCCAAAAGCCCCCGCAGGAGGCTCGTCTTCCCCGCCCCGTTGGGGCCGATCACCGCCAAAGCCTCCCCCTCCCGGAGGTGGAAGGATACCCCCCGCACCGCCTCCAAGGGCCCGTAGCGCACGGAAAGGCCTTCCACCCGGAGCATCAGGCCACCTCCTCCCCCAGGTAGGCGGCCCGCACCAGGGGGTTCTTCTGCACCTCCGCCGGGGTTCCCTCGGCGATCTTCTCCCCGTAGTTCATCACCACCACCCGGTCCGCCAGGCCCATGACGAGGTCCATGTCGTGGTCCACCAGAAGGAGGGTGTACCCCTCCTGGGCCAGGGCCCTAAGGAGGTGGGCGAGCTCCCGCTTCTCCCCCGCCCGCAGCCCCGCCCCCGGCTCGTCCAAAAGGAGGACCTCCGCCCCCGAGGCCAGGAGGCGGGCGATCTCCAAAAGCCTTTGCTGCCCCACGCTAAGCCGCTCCGCCCGCTCCCAGGCCAGGGACTCCAGGCCCACCCGCTTCAGCGCCCGGTGGGCGGTGGCGAGGGCCCTCGCCTCCTCCTTCCGGTGGAGGCCCAGGAGGACCGGGAGGAAGCCCGCGCGGGTGCGGGCGTGGGTGCCCAAGGCGGCGTTTTCCAAGACGGAAAGCTCGGGGAAGAGGTGGGGGTGCTGGAAGGTGCGCCCGAGGCCCAGGCGGTGGATGCGGTAGGGGGGAAGCCCCGTCACCTCCTGGCCGAAGAGGAAGACCCGGCCCCCATCCGGGGCCAGGGCCCCGGTGATGAGGTTGAAGGTGGTGCTCTTCCCCGCCCCGTTGGGGCCGATGAGGGCCAGGATCTCCCCCCGCCTCAGGGCGAAGGAGACCCCGTTCACGGCGAGGAGGCCGCCGAAGGCCTTTTTCAGGTTCTCCACCCGGAGGACCACCTCCCCCCTCGCCCCCTGGGGCGGGGTGAGGGGGAGGGGTTCGGCCTCAAGGAGGCGTCCTTCCCTTCGGGGAAGCCTCGCCGCCAGGAGGGGCCAAAGCCCCTTGGGGGCCAGGAGGAGGATGAGGGCCAGGAGGAGGCCGTAGGCGATGACCTCGTAGTTCCCCTCCCGGCCCAGGAGGAGGGGGAGGAGGTCCTTGAGCCAGTCCTCCAGGCCCGTGAAGAAGGCCGCCCCCAGCACCACCCCGGGGATGGTCCCCACCCCGCCCGCCACCGCCATCACCAGGTACTTGATGGAGGCCTCCAGGGAGAAGGGGGTGGGGTTCACGAAGCGCAGGAAGTGGGCGTAGAGGAAGCCCGCAAGCCCCGCCATGGCCCCCGCCAGGAGGAAGGCCTGGAGGCGGAGGCGCGCCGGCTCCACCCCGAAGCTGGCCGCCGCCAGGGCGTCCCCCCGCAGGGCTAAAAGGGCCCGGCCCAGGCGGCTCGCCCGCAGGTTGTCCAGGGCCAAAAGGCAGAGGACCAGGAGGAACAGGCTGAAGAGGGCGTAGCGGAAGCCCGTGTCCAGGGGGAGGCCGAAGAGGTGGAGCGCCGGCAGGTCGGTGATCCCCGTGTGCCCCCCGGTGAGGTCCACCAGGTTCCCCGCCAGGATGTAGAGGGCCACCTGCCAGGCGATGGTGGAAAGGGGCAGGAAGTGTCCCTTGAGCCGCACCGTGAGCCCCCCCAGGACCAGGGCCAGGAGGAGGGAGAGGAGAAGGCCCACCAGGAGCCCGAGCCAAGGGGATAGCCCCGCCTTCGCCGTGAGGAGGGCGGTGGCGTAGGCCCCCATCCCCATGAAGGCCGCCTGGGCGAAGCTGGTCATCCCCGCCAGGCCCGTGAGCACGTAGAGGGAGAGGGCCACCAGGGCCGAGAGGGCGAAGAAGTTGAGGAGGGTGAGGTAAAAGGGAAAGGGAAGGAGCAAAAAGGGCAAAAGGAGCAGGAGAAACCAAAGGTGGCGCATCACTCCTCCACCGCCCGCGCCCTTAGGCTTTGGTAGAAGAGGGCGGGCACCAAAAGGAGAAACACCAAGGCCTCCTTGTAGGCGCTGGCGAAAAAGCTGGTGAAGCTCTCAAAGAAGCCCACCAAGAGCGCCCCCAAAAAGGCCACCGGGTAGCTGGCAAGCCCCCCCAGGATGGCGGCCACGAACCCCTTCAGCCCCAGCATGAAGCCCATGAAGTAGGCGGCGTTGATGAGGGGGGCGAGGAGGAGGCCGGATAGCCCCGCCAACAGGCTCGCGATGCCGAAGGCCACCATCCCCGCCTCCTCCGGGGAGATGCCCGTGAGCCTCGCCCCAAGCCGGCTCTCCGCCGCGGCCAAAAGGGCCTTCCCGTAAAGGGAAAAACGGAAGAAGCCGTAAAGGGCCAAGACGCTCAGGAGGGCGAAGAGGAGGACCAAAACCCCCTGCCAGGAAAGCCCCACCACCACCTCTCCCTTTAGAAGGGGCTCGGGGCGGAACTGCTCCGGGCCGAAGAAGACCAGACCCAGGCCCTGGTAGGCCACGTGGAGCCCCACCGCCATGATGAGGAGGGAAAGCACCGTGGCCTCCCGCAGGGGCTGGAAGAAGACCCGGTACGTGGCCACCCCCAGGTAGACCACGAGGAGGACCGCCGCCACGTAGGCCAGGGGCTTAAGGAAGAGGGCGAGGAAAAAGAGGGCGGAAAGCCCCAGGGCCCCAAGCAGGGGCCCCCAAGCCCCCCGCCCCCGCACCCGCCCCGCCCAAACGAGCCCCAGGGCCAAGGCCAGCCAGAGCGTCCCCGGGACCTTCCCCTCCAAAAGCCAGACCAGGGAAAGGGGGGCGAACATGAGGAGCTCCCCGATGGGCACCAGGATCACCCGGGTTACGGCGAAGACCAGGACCATGGCGATGGCCAAAAGCCCGTAGATGACCCCGTTCTGGAGCCCGTCCAGGAGGAGAAAGCCCAGGATGGTGGCGTCCATGGCTTAGCGGAAGGTGCGCTCCAGCCTCCAGCGGCCGCCCTCCACCCGGACCATCACCGCCGCGTCCTCAAAGCGGAGGCCCAGGTGGTCCTCCTTGGTGAAGGTGAAGACCCCGTGGGTGGCCACCACGTTCCTCGTGGCCTCAATCTCGTCCCGCAAGGCGGCGCGGAAGGCGGCCAGGTCCTTGTCGGGATCGGCCTTCTTCAAGGCCCGCTCCAGGGCGGGGCGCAGGATGAGCCAGGCGTCCCAAGCGTGGGCCCCAAAGGTGGAGTAGCTGCCGATGCCGTACTTGGCCTCGTAGCGCTGGATGTAGTCCAGGGCCACCCGCTTGGAGGGGAAGGCGCTAGGGAGCTGCTCCGCCACCAGGATGGGCCCGGCGGGAAGAAGGGTCCCCTCCACGTCCTTGCCCCCCACCCGCAGGAAGTCGGGGTTCGCCACCCCGTGGGTCTGGTAGATGAGGCCCGGGTAGCCCCGCTCCTTCAGGGTGCGCTGGGGCAGCACCGCGGGGGTGCCGCTCGCCCCGATCAGGACGGCGTCGGGCCGGCGGGCGATGATCCTTAGCACCTGGCCGGTGACGCTGGTGTCCGTGCGGTTGTAGCGTTCGTTCGCCACCACCTGAAGCCCCTTGGCCTTGGCCTCCGCCTCAAAGAAGCGGGCCCAGCCTTCCCCGTAGGCGTCGTTGAAGCCGATGTAGCCCACGGTCTTCACCCCCCGGGCCACCATGTCCGCCACGATGGCCCGGGCCATGAGCTCCTCTGTCTGAGGCGTCTTGAAGACCCAGAAGCGCTGGGCGTCCACCGGGTGGATGATGTCCTTGCTGGCGGCCAGGGAGATCATGGGCACCTTGGCCTCCGCCACCACCGGGATCATGCCCAAGGAGGCGGGGGTGGTGGTGGTGCCCACGATGGCCACGGCGCCTTCCTCCACCAGGCGCCTGGTGTTCCGCACCGCCTGGGTGGTGTCCGAGGCGTCGTCCAGAATGACGAACTGGACCTTCCGCCCCGCCACGCCGCCCTGGCGGTCCAGGAGCTCTTGCAACATGAGGAAGGTGTTGCGCTCGGGGATGCCTAAGGAGGCGGCGGGCCCCGTGGCCGAGACCACCACCCCCACCTTCAAGACCCCCTGGGCCCAAGCGGAAAGGGCCAGGACCAAAGCTACCGCCAACCAACGCTTCATCCTTTACCTCCTTTTTCCCACCGGGCGTGGCCCGGATTGGGTCTAACGAACACCCGTTTGGTTCGGCCTTCAGTTTAGGAAGGGACCTTTGTCCCGTCAAGCCCCGGGGTGGGACCGGGGCCTTTAGGTCACGTGCTCGGGAAGGCCCAAGAGGGCGGGGCTTTGCGTGGGCACCGGGTTCCCTTCCAGGTCCAAAAGGGTGCTCCCCTCCAAAAACCAGCTCTTGGGGGTGCGGTGGCCCCAAAGGGTCTGGCGCCGGGGGTCGTTGAGGCTCCAGCGCACCGGGGGCAGGTCCGGGTCCACGGTGAGGTAGTCGGAGGTGTAGAGCTCCACCCGGTGCCCATCGGGGTCCCGGAGGTAGAGGAACATGGCGTTGGAGATGCCGTGCCGCCCCGGGCCCCGCTCAATTCCGTCCGTGCGCCGGGCGCCCGCCAGGATGTCCGCCGCCCGGATCACCGCCATGGCGTCGGGAAGCCAGTAGGCGAAGTGGTGGAGCCTGGGGCCTTCCCCGTTGGTGAAGGCCACATCGTGCACGTTCCCCTTGCGGTGGAGCCAGCTCGCCCAAAGCCGGCCCTCCTCGTCCTCCGTGTACTCCGTGAGGCGGAAGCCCAAGACCTCCTGGTAGTAGCGGGTGGCCCGGCCCACCTCCGGGGCGAAGAGGTTCACGTGGTCCATGCGGAGGAGGCCGGGCCCCCGGTAGAGGTGGTACTCCTGAAGCATGCGGGGAAGCTTCTCCGCCTGGAAGTAGAAGGCCAGGGGGTAGCCGAAGGGGTCCTGCACCCGGAGGACCTTGGGCCTTCCCCAGTCCGCCTCGAGGCGGTGGGGAAGTCCCTCCCTTTGGGCCCAGGCCAGGGCCTCCTCCAGGCCCTCCTCCCCGTCCACCTTAAAACCGATGGCGGCCACGGCGGCCACGGGGGCCTCCCGAAGCTTGAGGCTCCATTCCCGCTCCTCGTAGCCCCTAAGGTAGGCCGCCTTTCCCTCCCGCCTCTCCAGGAGCATCCCCAAAAGCCCTTGGTAGAACTCCAGGCTCCGCTCCAGATCCCTGACCCAAAGCTCTAGGAAACCCACCCTCACGATGGCCATAAAAGCCTCCTGTAGCCGCGGGCGAAGTAGAGGAGGGGCGGGCCCATCTCGGCAAGCTCCACCTCCTCCACCCGCCCCACCACGATCCGGTGGTCCCCGCCGGGGTAAAGGGCCTCCAGGCGGCATCGGAGCGCCGCCAAGGCCCCTTCCACCCTTCCCCCCACCAGGCCCACCCCCTCCTTGGGCCTTCCGGCGAAGTGCTCGGAAACCGCCTCCTGCCCCTCCCGGAGGAGGCTCACCGTGAAGGCCCCCGCCCTTTCCAGAAGGGGAAGGAGCTTCGCCCGCTCGCTCACCGCCAGGGCCACCAGGGGGGGCTCGAGGCTCAAGGACATGAAGGCGGTGGCGGTCATGCCCCTTTCCTCCTCCCCCGCCCTCACCGCCACCACGGTGACGCCGCTGGCGAAGCGGCTTAAGGCCTCCTTGAAGGCCTCCTTCACGCCCGCACCTCCGCGAAGACCTCGAGGCTCCTCTGTAGGAAGCTGCGGATGCGCTCCTTATAAGGCTCCTTATCGTAGACCTGGTAGAGGGTCTGGTACATGCGCACGGGGTCGCCGAAGAAGAAGCGCTCGTAAAGCTCCTGCCGCGCTCCGAAGCCGGAAAGGGTCATGTCCCAGGCCAGGCGGAAGAGGGCCACCCGCTCCCGGGCCTCCAGGGTGGCCCCTTGCAGGTACTTGTCCAGAAGGGGCGCAAGGGGTCCCTTGAAGTCCTTCTCCGAAGGGAGGGTGATGAGGCCCGAGGCCCCTATCTGCTCCAGGATTTCCCGGATCCTGGGGTAAAGCCTCGGGTAAAGGTTGCGCGCCCCGTCCAGGGCCTTGCGGTCCGGGACCAAGAGGCCGTAGGCGTTCTCCCTGGCCTCCTCCTCCGCCCGGGTCCAGAAGGCCTTCATGGCCTCCAGGTAGACGATGATCTCGGCGATCTTCTCCTGCACGTGGCCGTAGGCGTCGGCCCCGATGCCCTCGGCCATGAGGGCGGCCACCCCCAAGAAGGCCTCCGTCTTGGCGGTCTTCAGGGCCACCACCTGGTGGGCCATGTGGTTTAGGGCGCCCGTGGCGGCGTAAGCGTTGTTGCAAAGCTCCACGCTCCCCAGGATGAAAACCCGCTCCCAAGGGACCAGGACGTCGTCAAAGATGACCAGGCAGTCCATCTCCTCGAGGCGGCTAGAGAGGGGGTAGTCAAAGGGGCTATCCCCCCCCACCAGGGCCTCCCGGCAGACGAAGTGGAGCCCGGGGGTGGAGGTGGGAAGGGCAAAGGCGATGGCGTACTTCTCGCTTCCCGGCCCCTCTTTGAGGAGGGTGGAGGGGAAGATGAGAACCTCGTCCGCCAGGGGGAAGGTGGCGGTCATCCGGGCCCCCCGCACCACGATGCCCTTTTCCGTCTGCCGCACCACCCCCACGGGGATGTAGGGGTCGGGCTGGGCGGAAGGGGGCTTGGCCCGGTTCACCTGGGGGTTGGTGAGGGCGTGGGTGGTGGCCAGGTCGTGGTCCCGGAGGTACCGGTAGTAGTTCCGGACGTTCTCGGCGAACTCCCCGAAGTACTCGGCGCTCGCCGCATAGGCCATGACCACGGCGTTCAGGTAATCGGGGCTTCGGCCCATCATGCCCAGGTTCTGGTCCGCCCAGAGCTTGTAGGCCTGGCCCCGCCGCTTTAGGTCCTCCTTGGTCTTGGGGATGAGGAAGCTCGTGCCGTGGCGCTTCCCCTCCGCCTCGTAGGTGAGGACCTCCCGGTAGCGGGGGTCGTGCTGCAGGTCATATAGGGCCGCCATGGCGCGCACGATGCCCCGGAAGACCGGGTGGGTGGTGGGGTCCTCCACCTTCTCCCCCTTGTACCAGAGGTTCGGGGGCCTCTCCCGTAGGGCCTCCATGTACTCCGCTCCCGTCCTCGCCATACCTTCACCTCCTCACTTGCCGAACCTGGGAATGTGGGGCGGCCTTAGGGGGAGGGCCACGCCCTTCAGGTCGGTGTAGAACTCCAGGGCGTAGAAGCCCCCTTCCCGCCGGTCGCCGCTTTCCTTCACCCCCCCGAAGGGGGTGGGCAGGTGGCGCACGTTGTGGCTATTCAGGTAGACCATCCCCGCCTCCAACTCCAGGGCCAGGCGGTGGGCCCGCTCCAGGTCCCGGGTGAAGACGTAGGCGGCGAGGCCGTACTTGGTGTCGTTGGCCTTTCTCAGGGCGTCCTCCTCGTCCTTGAAGGGGATGGCCACCAACACGGGCCCGAAGATTTCCTCCTGGGCGATTTTCATGGAGTTTTCCCCCACGAAGAGGGTGGGCTCCAGGTAGTTGCCCAGGGAGAGGTCCTCCCCGCGGAAGGAGCGGGTGGCCCTTTTGCCCCCCACGAGGAGCTTGGCACCCTCCTCGAGGCCCACCCGGACGTAGCCCAAAACCCGCTCCAGGTGCTCGGGGTGGATGAGGGGCCCCACCTCCGTCTCGGGGTCCAGGGGATGGCCCACCCGGATGGCCTTGGCCCTTTCCGCCACCCTTCCCACGAAGTCTTCAAAGACGCTTTCCTCCACGAGGAGCCGGGAGCTCGCCGTGCACCTTTCCCCGTTGAAGGAGTAAATCTGGAAGACCACGGCGTCCAAGGCCCGCTCCAGGTCGGCGTCGGCGAAGACCAAAGCCGGGCTTTTGCCGCCGAGCTCGGGGGAAAGCCTCTTTAGGTGTTGGGCGGCGTTTCGCATGACGATCTTCCCCGTCTCCGTCTCCCCGGTGAGGGTGAGGAGGGGCACCAAGGGGTGGGCCACCAAGGCCGCCCCCGCCTCCTCGCCAAAGCCCTGGACCAGGTTGAAGACCCCAGGGGGCAGGTCCGCCTCCTGGAGGATCTCGGCGAGCTTGCTGGCGGTGAAGGGGCTCCACTCCGCCGGCTTCAGGACCACGGTGTCCCCAAAGGCCAGGGCGGGGGCGATGCGCCAGGTGGAGAGCATCAGGGGGGCGTTCCAGGGGGTGATGATCCCCACGGGGCCCACCGGAACCCGCACCGTGTAGTAAAGCCAGTCCCGGTCCACGGGGAAGGTGCGGTCCTCCATGGCGTGCTCGGCGTACTCGGCGTAGAAGGCGAAGTTCTCCGCCGCCCGCGCCACCTGGGCCCGGACGATGCGGAGGACCTGGCCCGCATCCAGGCACTCCATGACGGCGAGCTCGTCGGCGTGCTTTTCTATGAGCTCGGCGATCTTTAGGAGGTAGCGCTTCCGCTCCTTGGCCTTGGTGCGGCTCCACCTTTGAAAGGCCTCGTGGGCCGCTCGGGCCGCCTTGTCCACCTCCCTTTCCCCGCCCCGGGCGGCGTGGCCCAAGACCTCGTTGCTGGCGGGGTCCAAGGAGGGGAAGGTCTCCCCGCTTTCCGAGGGGAGGAACTCCCCTTTGATGAAGTGGAGGGCGGGCTTCTCCCGTAGGCGCTTCCGCACCGCCTCAATGGTCTCCCAAGGAATGCCGGCCACGGCGTCGGCGTACCTCATGGCTCCTCCTCTATGGGGTTTTCCAGGGCGCCCAGGCCCTCAATCTCCAAGCGCATCACGTCCCCCGGGTGCACCTGGCTGATCCCCTTGGGGGTGCCGGTGAGGAGGACGTCGTAGGGCTCCAGGGTCATGAACTCCGAGATGTACGCCAAAAGCTCCGCCACGGAGTAGAGCATCCTCGAGGTGTGCCCCTCCTGCCGAAGCTCCCCGTTCACGTAGGCCTTTAGCCAAAGGTTCTGGGGGTCCTCCACCTCCCCCACCACCAAAAAGGGCCCCAGGGGCAAGAAGGTGTCCCGCCCCTTGGCCCGGATGGGGGGGCGGAAGGTGTTGGTCACGTAGTCCCGCACCACCAGGTCGTTGGCGATGGTGTAGCCCAGGACGTAGTCCAGGGCGTCCCCCGCCTTCACCCGCTTCATGGGCCTCCCCACCACCACGGCGAGCTCCACCTCGTAGTGGACGAACCTTGCCCCCTTGGGGTAAAGCACCACCCCTTGGTGGGGAAGGAGGCTGGTGTTCGGCTTCCAAAAGAGGGCGGGCTCGTCGGGGCGCCCTAGCCCCAGCTCCTCCGCGTGCTCGGCGTAGTTTAGGGCGACCCCTAGGATCTTCCCTGGGGTGAAGGGAAGGAGCCAGGTGACGGCCTTGGGGTCGTGGGCCTCCCCCGCCTCGTCCAGCAGGAGGCCCTCCCGGAAGACCCCTTGGTGGACCCGGCCCTTGGCAAGGAAGCGGGCGAGCTTCATGCCGCCTCCACGGGGATTAGGCCGTAGCGCTCGGCCATCCGCCGAAGCCGCTCCTCCACCTCGGGGGTGGTGGGGCCCAAGGGAAGCCGCCATTCCTTCTCCAAAAGGCCCATCCAGGAGAGGACCGTCTTGAGGGGAATGGGGTTCGTGTCCCAGAAGATCGCTTCGTTGGCCTCGAGGAGGTGGTAGTGCATCTCCCTGGCCCCCTCGTAGTCCCCCGCCAAGGCCCTTTCGCAGAGGAGGGCCACCTCCTTGGGAAGCCAGTTGGCGGTGGCGGCGATGGTGCCCACCGCCCCCAGGCTCATCATGGGCAGGGTGAGGCTTTCCAGGCCGCAGAAGACCAAAAAGTCCCGCCCCGCCTCGGCGAAGAGGTGGGAGAGGTACTCCAGGTCCTTGGAGGAGTGCTTCAGGCCCACGATGTTGGGGAAGTCCCGCCGGAGGCGGGCCACGGTCTTGGGGGCGATCTCCACCCCCGCCCGCCCGGGGATGTTGTAGATGAGGACGGGGAAGTCCGGCACCGCCCGCGCCACCTCGGCGAAGTAGCGGTAAAGCCCCTCCTGGTTGGGCTTCACGTAGTAAGGCACGATGACCAAGGCCCCTTGGGCCCCCGCCTCCTTGGCGAAGCGGGTGAGCTCCAGGGTTTCCTCCAGGCGCAAGGCCCCCGTGCCGGGGATCACCGGCACCCTCCCCGCCACCTGGTCCAGGACCACCTCCATGGCCCGCTTGCGCTCCTCCAGGGTCTGGGTGCCGGGCTCCCCCGTGGTCCCCCCCACGCTCACCCCATGGGAACCCCCCTGCACCACCCGCTCCACCAGGCGGCGCAGGGCCTCCTCGTCCAGCTTTCCCTTGCGGAAGGGTGTGGGTAAGGGCGGTATGGAACCGCGGAACATGCGCGTCTCCTTTCGCCCTCCAGGATGCGGGGGGCGCGGGAAGAGGGCAAGTGTGGTAAAAGACAAGTTCTCCAAGAAGTTTGGTGATTTGAACAAGACCTCCCTTCTTGCCTTCAGGGAATGGGCGTGGTATTGGTGAATTACACAATGCTTGGGCTTAGTTTTGGCGAAGACCCCACCTCCTTCACCGCCTTGATGGAGGGCCTGGGGCTACAGGTCCTGGTACCGGGAGGGCGCCCCGTGCTCTACCTACTTCCCGAGCCCCGCCCCCTCTTCGCCGTGGAGGGGGCTCTCCTCCTCTTCCGCCCCGAGGGGAGCCTTTTCCGCTACCGGGCCGCCGCGGGCTTCCTCCTACCCGAGCCCGAGGCCGAGGTGGAGGCCTTTGCCCGCAAGGAGGGGCTGGGGCTCGCCCTCTACCCGCCTTGGCTCAAGCGGGAGGAGGTGGAAAGGGCCTTGGCCCTGAGGCTCTTCGCCTTGGGCCCGGGGCTTGCCCTTTCCGGGGTGGTGGACCTCCTCCTGAAGCTTCCGGACCGCCCCTTTCTGGAGGTCCTCCACCAGGCCACGGGCCTTCCCCTGGCCCGGGTGGCCCCTTGGGGGGAGGTCTTGGGCTTCGCCGGGCCCGTGCCCCCCAGGCACCCTGAGGCCCCGGGGGAGGGGCGGGGGTGGGTGGCCCTCGAGGCCGGGGAAGGGGTCCTGGTGGCCTACGGCGAGGAGGAGGCCCTAAGGCGGGCGCGGGGGCTTCTGGAGGTGGCGGCCCGCCTCCTCAAGGTGCGCTCCCTGGAAAGGAGCTTGGAAAGGATGCGGGAAGAGTCCTTGGGGGCGGCCCTTTTGGAGGGCCTCATCCTGGGGGAGGCGGAGGCGGAGCGGCTCTTCGCCTTCGGCTTCGCCGAGGGGGTGGAGTGGGTCTTGGCCCTGGCCGAGCCGCCCGAGGTTCCGGGCCGCCACCGCTTGGCGGAGGAGAGGAGGCGGGAGGCCACCTTGGAGCTCCGCCGCCAGGCCGGGGCTTACCTGGACCGGCTTGGGGTGCCTTACCTCCTCGCCACCCGGGGGAACCGGGTGGCGGCCATGTGGCAGGTGCATAGCCCAAGGAAGGAAGCGGAGGGGCTCCTTAAAGCCCTGGTCCCGGGAAGCCGTTTGGGCTACTCCGGCGTCCACGCCGACCGCGCGGTGCAGGAGGCCTACCGGGAGGCCCTGATCGCCCTGAAGGCGGCGAGGCCGGGGGAGGCCCTTTCCTTTAGCGGCCTGGACCCCGTGGCCTTTGTCCTCCTGCAGCAGTCCCCCGAGGACCTGAAGGCCCTGGTGGAGCGGTACCTGCCCCTGCCGCCTAAACTTCTAAAGACCCTCGAGGCCTACATGGCCTCGGGCAGCGTGGAGGAAGCGGCAAGCAGGCTCCACGTTCACCCCAACACCCTCCGCTACCGCCTGAAGCGCATTGAAGGGGTGGTGGGTCCCTTGAGCCAACCGGAAACCCTGGCCCGGGTGCACCTCGCCTTGCGGGCGCGCGACCTCCTCTTGGGCTAAGATGGCTTTTATGGGAAAGCTTAGGCTTTGGCTTCTGGTCCTCTTGGCGTTGGGAACGGGCTTAGCCCAAACCTTGGTGGAGGTGACGGCGGTGGCGGCCTTGAGCGCCAGCCTGGACCCGGCGGTGCGCCTTCCCTCCGGCACTTACAAGGCCCGAAGCCCCGAGCCCCTCCTCGCCCGCTTCCCCGAGGCCAAGGGGTACGCCCTCGAGGCCTTCGCCGCCAAGGGCATCGCCGCTAGGCTCCACGCCACCTTCGTCCAGCAGGTCCTCACCGCCTTCGCCGCCGCCGGGTACTTCGTGGAGGCCCAGGAGGAGCGGGTGGTGGACGGGGAGATTCGCACCAAGTACGTGCTCAAGGACAGCTTGGGCCGCCCGGCGCTTCTTCTCGTGGTGCGGAAGGGGGATGAGCTTGTGTACGGGTTTGGGAAGCATAAGTGAGTTGTTTCACGATACCCAGGGCTTGTGCTAAAAATCCCCTCTAACCGCAAACCCCCACGCCCACACCCCTCCAAACCGCCCAAGCTTTAACCAAAAGGCATCCCCCTCCAACCCCACCCAGCCCCACCACCCGGGCCCATACCCCAAGCTTCCAGCCACGCTCACCCCCTCCAGAGGCCAAACCACCCCCACCGCCCCCGCCCAAGGGTAAGTTCCTTCCAAGGTAACCGCCCCCTCCCCCAGGGCAAAAGTCGCCCCCAAGAGGCCAAAGAACCCGCCCCTTTGTAGGCGCCCCTCCCCGTACGCCACCACCTCCCCCAGGCGGGCGCTTCCCGCCACGCCACCCCCCTTCTCCTCCAGCCAAAGCCGCGCCTCGCTCCAGGCCACCTCCAGGAAGCCGCCCCGCTCCCAGGCGTAGCCCAAGCGCAGGCGCACGGGGCCGTACCAGGTGAGGGCCCCGCCCCACACCCCCTCCTCTCCCCCGGCGGGGCCCGGGGTGTTCCAGGTGTAGGGGAAAAGCCGCCCTTCTCCCAAGGTCAAGGGAAAACGCCCCAGCACCAAGCCCCACTCCCCTTCCTCCGCCGCCAGGTAGAGCCTTTCCAGAGAAATCCCGCCCCCTCCCTCCGCCAGGTACGGGGCGAGGGCGTAGGCGGCCCGCACCCCCTCTCCGAGAAGCTCACCTGTCCCGTGCTCATACGTGACGGATTTCACGATTTTTGCGACTTGTGACTACAATATCCGCCACATCCTTCCGGTTCACCCCATCTCCGCCAGGTCCACCCGCTCCAACACGGGCAATGCCCGCAAGGCCTCCAGCACCTCAGGCGTGGGCTTCTGGTCCACGGCGAGGACGAAGAGCGCCCTTCCCCCCGGCACGTCGCGGCCAAGCTGCATCCCGGCGATGTTTACCCCCGCCTCGCCCAAGAGGGTCCCCACCTGGCCCACCACCCCAGGCCGGTCGTAGTTCACGCACACCAGCAGGTACCCTTCCGGCACCACCTCCAGGGCGTAGTCGTCTATCCCCACCAGCCGGGGCTTCCCCCCCATCACCACCCCCCGGGCCCGGCGCTCCTCCTGGTCCGTGGTGAGGCGCACCTCCACCAGGCGGGCGTACTCCCCCGCCTCCTCGGAGCGGCGGGTCACGAGGCCAATGCCCCGGTCCTTGAGGAGGGGCCGGGCGGAGACCAGGTTCACCGCCCCCTCGCCCAATACCCGGGCCAAAAGCCCCTTGGCCACGGCGCTGGCGATGGGCTCGGGATCCTTGTCAAACTGGCCGAGGAAGCTCACCTCCAAAGCCTGGGGGCGACCCTTGGTAATCTGGGCGAGGAGCTTCCCCAAAGCCTCGCCCAAGGGCAAGAAACCCCGGAGGGCCGCCAGGGCCTCGGGGTCAAAGCCGGTGTTCAGGGCGTAGGAGAGATCCCCCTCGAGGGTCCGCACCACCCGCTCCAAAATGGCCTCCCCTACCCGCTCCTGGGCCTCCAAGGTGTTCGCCCCCAAGTGGGCGGTGAGGACCACCTTGGGGTGGTGGAGGAGGGGATGGTCCTTAGGCGGCGGCTCCTGGCTAAAGACGTCCAGGCCTGCGGCGAAGAGGTGACCTTCCTCCAGAACCTCCAAAAGCGCCTTCTCGTCCACGATGCCGCCCCGGGCGGCGTTCACCACCACCGCCCCCCGGGGCAGGAGGTAGAGCTCACGCCTTCCGATCATCCCCCGGGTTTCCTCCGTGAGGGGGGTGTGGACCGTGAGGAAGTGGCTTTGGCGAAGGAGGTCCTCCAGATGCTCCATGAGTTCCACCCCTAGGCTTTCCGCCCGGGTCCGGGGGATATAGGGGTCGTAGGCCAAAACCCGCATCTCAAAGCCCTTGGCGAAGCGGGCCACCTGGCCGCCGATGCGCCCGAGGCCCACGATGCCCAAGGTCTTGCCCTTAAGCTCTAGCCCCAAAAACTTGCGGTCCCACTCCCCCTCTCGGATCTTGCGGTCGGAAAGGGCGATGCCCCGGGCGGCGGCGAGAAGGAGGCCGAAGGCGAGCTCGGCGGCGGAGCGGGTGTTGGCCTCGGGCACGTTCACCACCAGGATGCCGAGCCGGCTTGCCGCCTCCAGGTCCACGTTGTCCACCCCCACCCCGCCCCGGCCCACCACCTTGAGCCGCTTGCCCCTTCCTAAGAGCTCGGCGTCCACCTGGGTCCGGCTTCGGGTGATGAGGGCGTCGTAAGCCGGGATCACCTCCAGAAGCTCCTCCCGAGCGATGCCGGGGCGGTAGTCCACCAGGACCCCCGGGTACTTCACGTCCCCAAGCCGCATATCATCGGACACCAGCACCCGCCACATATACCCTTGACCCTAGCAAAAACCCCGCCTTGGAGCAACTTCTCCGCTACACTACACCGCCTTGTGGTATCCTGGGCCGGACAACAAGGAGGCGTTGATGAAGGTAGCCTTGGTGACGGACTCCACCGCCGATCTGCCCAAGCCCCTGCGGGAGCGCCTGGGCATCCGGGTGGTGCCCCTCTACGTCCATCTGGGAGGACGGGTCTACCGCGACTGGGAGGAGATCACCCCCGAGGAGGTCTTCCAGAAGGTGCGGGAGGGGACCGCCTTCCCCACCACCAGCCAACCTTCCCCCGAGGACTTCATGAAAGCCTATGGGGAGGCTTTGCAGGAAGCGGATCACGTGCTTTCCGTGCACATCTCCAGCAAGCTCTCCGGCACGGTGCAGTCGGCGGAGCTCGCCGCCCAGGAGTTCCCGGGCCGGGTCACGGTCTTTGACTCCCAGGCCGCCTCCTTGGGCATCGGCATGATGGTCCTCCGGGCCCACGAGCTCCTGGCCCAAGGCCAGGCGCTCTCCGAAGTCTTGGAAGAGCTCAAGCGCATCCGCCAGGACCACTTCGTGCGCTTCAGCGTGGCCACCTTGGAGTTTTTGCGCCGGGGCGGGCGCATCGGTGGGGCCCAGGCCCTTTTGGGCACCCTTTTGGGCATCAAGCCCATCCTCACCCTCAAGGAGGGACGGGTGGAGGCGGTGGGCCGGGCCAGGGGGGAAAGGAAGGCGCGGGAGGAGATCGTGAAGGACTTCCGCGCGTGGGGCGAAGGGCGGAAGCGGATCCGGGCCTTCTTCCTCTACAGCGCCGAGGAACAGGCGGTGCGGGAGCTAAAGGCAATGGTCTTCGCCTCGGGCCTTCCCGTGGAGGAGGCCCTGGTGAGCGAGCTTGGGGCAGTGATCGCCAGCCACACGGGGCCGGGCACCTATGGCTTCTACGCCTACAGCCTCTAGCGTGGCCTTCGTGGCCGACTCCACCTTGGGGCTTTCCCCCAAGGAAGCGGAGGCCCAGGGCATCCACCTGGTGCCCCAGCAAGTGATCTGGAAAGACCGGGCTTTCCGCGACCTATGGGAAATCACCCCCGAGGAGGTGGTCCGCCTCTTGGAAGAGGGGGAGCGCCTCACCACGAGCCAAGTGGCCCCCGAGGACCTGAAGGCCACCTACGAGAAGCTTTTAAAGACCCACGAGCGGGTGGTTTCCGTCCACGTTTCCGGGAAGCTTTCCGGCACCGTGGCCACCGCCCAAAGCGTGGCCCAGGCCTTCGGGGGGCGGGTGAAGGTCCTGGACTCAGGGTCGCTGAACGGCGGGCTTCTTTTGGTGTTGCAGGAGGCGAGGCGCCTCCTCGCCACCGGCACCCCTTGGGAGCGCCTGGAGGAGGCCCTCGCCCCCTACCGGGAGCGGGTCTTCGGCTACGTCCTTCCCAAAACCCTCACCCACCTGCACCGCTCGGGGCGGATTTCCGGGCTCAAGCACCTGGTGGGGAGCCTGCTTCGGATTTTGCCGGTCCTCGAGGTCCGGCGGGGGGAGGTCCTCCCCGGCCCCAGGGTGCGGGGCTTCGCCGAGGGCCTGAAGAAGATCGCCGAGCTCTTCCGCCGCGACTTCCCCGAAGGGGCCTTGGCCCACGTGGCCCACGTGGCGAACCCCGAAGGGGCAAAGGCCCTCCTGCAGGCGGTGAAGGCGGAAGGGGTGGAAGTCCAAGCCACCCTCTTCGCCGGTGCGGCGGTGAGCGTCCACGCCGGGCCCGGGACCGTGGCCCTTTTCGCCGGGCCAAGGAGGTGAGGGCGTGCGGGCGGTGGTGCAACGGGTGAGCGAGGCCTTCGTGGAGGTGGAGGGCGAGGTGGTGGGAAGGATCGGTCTAGGGCTCCTCGTCCTTTTGGGGGTGGGCCAGAAGGACGCCCCAGAGGACGCCCACTACCTGGCCCGGAAGATCGTAAACCTTAGGATCTTCCCCGACGCCGAAGACAAGATGAACCTCTCCCTCAAGGAGGTGGGGGGCGAGGTCCTTCTGGTGAGCCAGTTCACCCTTTACGGCGACACCCGCAAGGGCAACCGCCCCTCCTTCGTCCAGGCGGCCCCTCCCGATGTGGGCAAGCGGCTTTACGAAGATGCCATAGAAGCCTTCCTGGCTCAAGGGGTCCACGTGGAAACCGGGGTGTACGGGGCCCACATGCGGGTGCACCTGGTGAACGACGGGCCCGTAACCCTCCTCCTGGACTCGGAAGAACGCCTAAGGCCCAGGTAGCCTCACCCCTCTCATCTTTTGCTGAAGTACGGTAAGGCACTCCCCGAAAGAGGAGCGCCTATGCATAAGGTAGAACCCAAAGACTGGATCCCCCTCATCAAGCCCTACACCAAGCCCAACACCCTGCGAAGCCTGCGCCAGGTGGCGGATACCCTCCTGCCCCTCCTCGCCCTCTTTTACCTCGCCCACAAGGCCCTTTCCGTTTCCTTGCTCCTCGCCTTGGCCTTGGACCTCGTGGCGGCGCTATTCCTGGTGCGGCTTTTCATCCTGCAGCACGACGCCGGGCACGGCTCCTTCTTCCCCAAGAAGTGGATGAACGACGCCCTGGGCTTTTTCGCCGGGGTGCTCACCCTGGTGCCCTACCACCACTGGCAGCTTTCCCACGCCCGGCACCACGCCACCAGCGGCAACCTGGACAAAAGGGGCGTGGGGGACATCTACACCATGACCCTGGAAGAGTACCTGCAGGCCACCCCTCGGCAGCGCCTCGCCTACCGCCTTTACCGCAACCCCTTTGTCATGTTCTTCCTGGGGCCCATCTACGTCTTCATGCTCTCCTACCGCCTGCCCCTGGGCTACGGGTCTGAGCGCCCCTCGGTGCGCCACAGCGTGGCCCTCACCAACCTGGCCCTGGTCCTTTTGCTCGTGGGCATCGGCCTCCTTTTTGGCCTTAAGACCCTCCTCTTCGTCTACCTCCCCATCCAGTACCTGGCGGGGATGGTGGGCATCTTCCTCTTTTACGTGCAGCACCAGTTTGAAGACGCCTACTGGGAGCACGACCCCCGCTGGGAACACCTCAAGGCCGCCATGGAGGGAAGCACCTACTTAAAGCTTCCCAAGGTCCTCCAGTGGCTCACCGGGAACATCGGCTTCCACCACATCCACCACCTGGCTCCCAAGATCCCCAACTACCACCTCCCCAAGGTGCAGGAGGAGGTGGACCTGGTGAAGGTGGCCCCCACCGTGACCCTCAAGGACGCCTTCCAGATCGCTTTCGCCGACATGCACCTCCACGACGAGGAAAGCCGCAAGCTCGTGGGCTTCAAGGAGGCCCACCGGCGGCTCAGGGCCGTTCGGGGCAGGCTTTCCCTCTAGTGGCGGAAGTGGCGCACCCCGGTGAAGACCATGGCCATGCCCGCCTCGTCCGCCGCCTGGATGGAGTCCTGGTCCCGCACGCTCCCCCCCGGCTGGATGATGGCGGCGATGCCGAAGTCCGCCGCCAGGCGCACCACGTCGTCAAAGGGGAAGAAGGCGTCGGAGGCCAAGACCGCCCCCCGCGCCCCCTCCTTGGCGGTCTTTAGGGCGTGCTTGGCGGCGGCGTAGCGGTTCGTCTGCCCCACCCCGATGCCCAGGGTCATCCCTCCTTTGGCCACCACGATGGCGTTGGAGCGCACGTGCTTCACCACCTTCCAGGCGAAGAGGAGGTCGCGCCACTCCGCCTCCGTGGGAGCCCGCTTGGTCACCACCTGGGGGGCGATGGGGTCAAGGGTGTCGGCATCTTGAAGGAGCACCCCGCCCCGGATGCGCCGTACGTCCAGGTAGGGGCCTTGGGCTAGGGCCGGGACCTCGAGGAGGCGCAGGTTCTTCTTCCTGGCGAAGACCCTTAAGGCCTCCTCGCTAAAGGCGGGGGCCAGGACCACCTCCAAAAAGACCTCGGCCATGGCCGAGGCGGTCTCCTCGTCCACATAGCGGTTCAAGGCCACGATGCCCCCGAAGATGGAAACGGGGTCCGCCTGGTAGGCCCTCCGGTAGGCTTCCAAGGGGGTTTCCCCCAGGGCCACCCCGCAGGGGTTCTGGTGCTTCACCGCCACGCAGGCGGGCTCGGCGAACTCCGAAACCAGGTTCCAGGCGGCCTCGGCGTCCAGGTAGTTGTTGAAGCTCATGGTTTTGCCCTGGAGGACCCGGGCGGCAAGGAGGGGGCCCTCCTCCCCCGCCACCCGGTAAAGGGCGGCCTCCTGGTGAGGGTTCTCCCCGTAACGCAAGGGGGAAACCCGCCTCAGGACCAAGAACTTGTCCTCGGGGAACTTCTCCCCGGAAAGCCACTCGGCGATGGCGGCGTCGTAGGCGGCGGTGTGGGCGAAGGCTTTACGGGCCAGGGCCCGGCGGAACTCCGGGCTTGGCCCCTCCCTTAGCGCCTCGAGGACCCGGGGGTAGTCCTCGGGGTCGCACACGGGAAGCACCGCCAGGTGGTTCTTGGCCGCGGCCCGGAGCATGGCGGGGCCGCCTATATCCACCTGCTCCAAAGCTTCCTCGTAGGAGGCCCCCCGGGCCACCGCCTCCCGGAAGGGGTAGAGGTTCACCGCCACCACGCCGATCCGCTCCAAGCCCAAGGCCCTAAGCTCCTCCTCCTGGTCGGGTCGGGCCAGGAGGGCGGCGTGCACCTTGGGGTGGAGGGTCTTCACCCGGCCCTCCAGGATCTCGGGGAAGCCGGTGAAGTCCGAGATGTAGGTGACGGGCAAGGAGGCTTCCCTTAGGGCCCGGTACGTTCCCCCCGTGGCGAGAAGGCGGAAGCCCAGGTCCAAAAGCCCCCGGGCGAAGTCCACGATCCCCCGCTTATCCGAAACGGAAAGGAGCGCCCACATGGAAGGGATTGTACTCCCGGACGGTGGGCCTCCCCCAAGGCACCTTGAGGGGCGTTCGCATTTTTGCTAACATCTAACCTGGCCCCCGGGTCCAACCCCTGCGGGCGGAGGATACTTAGGCAAATGGGCTTTTCCCCTTAGCCTCGGCGCGGGAAGGGAGACCACGAGGTCTGGAAACACCCCGACGGCCGGATCGTGGTCCTGGACCCCGGCAACGATCCCCCGCCCGTGGGCACCTTCAAGAGGATCTTGAAGCAAGCGGGAATCCCAGAGGAGATGTCCCTTTAGGGAAAGGGAGGGGGTGGGGGATCTTTCCCCACCCCGATAGGCAAAGCCATGGGAAAAGACGTCTTGGTAAAGAAGTGGCCTTACCGCTACCCAGTAGTCCTAGAGGTGGACCCTGAAGGGAAAACCTACGCCGGCTATGCCTTGGATCTCCCGGTGTTCGCCTGGGGGAAGGCGAGCCGGGCGGGGGCCATGGATAGCCTGGCGCGGGGGCTGGCCTTGGCGCTTTTGGAGCTTGAGGAAGCGGGGAAGCCTCTCCCCGCGCCTTCCGAAAGGGTGGATCCAGAAGGCTTGGCCAAGCTGCACCAACCTGAGGTGGTCTTTCTAGAACCCGCCCCCGTGAACCCCGTAAGCCTAGAACTCTGGCGGGCCCTAAAGGTCCGGGGTCTTTCCCAACGGGAGCTTGCCCGGCGCATGGGCACCTCCCCTTCGGCGGTCCACCGCCTCCTGGACCCCTTTTACTTCGGCCACAGCCTGGAAAGCCTGAGGCGGGCGGCCAGGGCTTTGGGGGTGGGCCTCGAGGTGCGGCTCGCCGTCTAGCCACCTTTCCGTTAGAGTGGTAAGGATGACGATCTACGAGGCCATCAAGGAAACCATCAAGGAGGCCATGAAGGCCCGGGACCAGAAGACCCTGGACTTCGCCCGGGTGGTGAAGGCGGAGCTGGACCGCAAGGGGGACGGCAAGCCCCTCCCCGACACCGAGGCGGTGAAGGTCCTCAAGGCCCTCAAGGAGATCGCCTTGGAGCAGGGGAACGCCTTTGAGGCGGAGTTCTTGGACCGCTTTCTGCCTAAGGAGATGAGCGAGGAGGAGATAGAGGCCTGGATCCGGGAAAACCTGGACCTTTCCCAGTTCAAGACCCCCCTGGCCGCCATCGGGGTGGTGACCAAGGCCCTGGGGCCCCGGGCCCCCGGGGAGAAGGTGCGGCGGGTGATTGAGCGCTTGACCTCATGAGCCCCTGGAAGCGGCTTTCCCTGGAAGAGATCCTCTCCGAGCCCGTGCGCCTGGTGCGGGAACGCCTCAGGACCCACACGGGCAAGGAGCTCACCTACATCTACCGCCCGGGGCCGGTGGCGGCGAGCTTCGTCCTCCCCGTCACCGCCCGGACCACCGCCCTCCTCGTCCGGCAGTACCGCCACCCCACGGGGAAGTTCCTCCTGGAGGTACCCGCGGGCAAGGTGGACCCCGGGGAAACCCCCGAGGAGGCGGCGCGGCGGGAGCTTTTGGAGGAGGTGGGGGCGAGGGCCAAGGAGGTCATCCCCCTGCCCCCCTTCCACCCCCAACCCTCCTTCACCGCCGTGGTCTTCCACCCCTTCTTGGCCCTGGGGGCAGAGGTGGTGGCGGCCCCGAGCCTCGAGGACGGCGAGCTCCTGGAAGCCGTGGAACTTCCCTTGCCGGAACTCTACGCCCTCCTGGAGGCGGGGGAGGTGGAGGACGCCGCCACCGCCCTCACCCTCTTCTACGCCCGGCCCCACCTGGTGGCCCGGGGCCTCCTTTCGGTATAGCCTTGCGCCGTGGCGCATAAAGCGCCGGTGGGACGCTCGTCCCGCCCTTGGTAGACTGGCCACGTATGAAACCCAAGGTAAAGACACCCCTTCCCGGACCCATGGCGCAAGCGCTCACCGAGCGGGCCGAGCGGGTGCTCTCCCCTTCCTACATCCGCCCCTACCCCTTCGTCCCCGCCCGGGGGCAAGGCGTCTTCCTGGAGGACGTGGACGGGAACGTTTTTTTGGACTTCATGGCGGGCATCGCCGTGAACACCACGGGCTACGCCCACCCCAAGGTCCTCGAGGCGGTACGGTCCCAGGCGGAGCGCTTCGCCCACGTCTGCTTCTCCGACTTCACCCACGAGCCCACCCTCTCCCTGGCGGAGCGCCTGGTAAAGCGGCTTGGAGGAAGGTACAGGGTCTTCTTCGGCAACTCCGGCACCGAGGGGATTGAGGCCGCCATCAAGCTGGTGCGCCACCACACGGGCCGCCCCTACCTCCTCGCCTTCACCGGGGCCTTCCACGGGAGGAGCCTCGGGGCCCTATCCCTCACCGCCAGCAAAAGCGCCTACCGCAAGGGGTTTTCCCCCCTGTTGCCCGGCGTGGTGCACGTACCCTTCCCCAACCCCTTCCGCCCCCCTCTGGGCGCCCGGCCCGAGGAGGTGGGGGAGGCAGTCTTAGACCACCTGGAGCACCTTTTCCGCACCACCCTGCCCCCCGAGGAGGTGGCCGCCTTCTTCCTGGAACCCATCCAGGGGGAAGGGGGGTATGTGCTTCCCCCCAAGGGCTTCCTCCCCAAGCTTAAGGACCTCCTGGAGCGCCACGGCATCCTCCTGGTGGCGGACGAGGTGCAGTCGGGGGCGGGGCGCACGGGGCTTTTCTTCGCCCTGGAGCACGAGGGGATAGAGGCGGACGTCTACGTCCTGGCCAAGGGGCTGGCCTCGGGCTACCCCTTGAGCGCCCTCCTCTTCCGGGAGGAGCTCGGAAGCTGGCACCCCGGGGCCCACGGCACCACCTTCGGCGGGCAGGCGGTGGCGGCGGCGGCGGCCCACGCCACCCTGGACCTTTTGGAAGGGGGCCTCATGGAAAACGCCGCCCGGGTGGGGGCCTACCTCCTGGAGGAGCTAAGGAAGATGCAAAGGCGCTTCCCCTTCCTGGGGGACGTGCGGGGGAGGGGCCTCATGATCGGGGTGGACTTCGGAAGCCCCGAGGAGGAGCGGCCCGACCTCCGGGACAAGGCGGTGGAGCGGGCCTTCCAAAAGGGCCTCCTCCTCCTCGCCGCCGGCCCCTCCGCCCTCCGCATCGCCCCGCCCCTCACCCTCACGGAGAAGGAGGCGGCTTTGGGGCTGGAGATCCTGGAAGCGGTCTTCCAAAGCCTGTAGCCAAGGGGCCGGGCCCAAGGCCCGGCCCCCCAAAGGGCTTCCCTACTTGGGTTCCCCGGGCCAGTCCCCCACCACCCCAGGCGCCGCCCACTCCATGGTGAGGAGTTCCTGCAAGGTGGCCTTGCGCCCGGCGGGGATGCGCACCACCCCCTTGCGGTCCCGGATGGGCCCGGTGAAGGGATCAAAGGTGGGCTTGGGGCTGGACATGTCCCGAAGAAGGGCCATGATGCGCTCGTACACCGGCACCTCCTTCCCCGCCACCCGCATCCGGGCCCTCTGCAAGAGGGGGACGTGCTTGGGGTTGATGGGCACGCCGTAGTCCGCCCCCATCTCCACCGCCTTGTGCTGCAGGAGCCAGAAATAGTCCACGTTCTGCAGGTTCTTCGGGGTGTAGACGCCTTCCTTGACCTTCTTGAGGAAATCAATGTAGATCACGTCCCAGTGGACGATCTGGCCGGAAACCACGTGGTCGGAGGCGAACTTGAGCATGGGGGTGTAGTGTCCGAAGGAGTAGGCCCCCTTCTTGGCGGCGGTCTGGATCACCGTGGGGGTGTCCTCGGTGAAGGCGAAGACGTCCGCCCCTTGGGCGAGAAGGGCCTCCGTGGCCTCCCGGGCCTTGGCCGGGTCGTACCAGGCGTTGATCCAGCGCACCAGGACCTGGGCCTTGGGGTTCACCACCCGCACCCCCAGGGCGAAGGCGTTGATGTGCCGCTTCACCTCGGGGATGGGGAAGGCGGCCACGTAGCCTACTTTGCCCGACTGGGTGAGGGCCCCGGCGGCGAGGCCGTTAAGGTAGTAAACCTGGTAGAAGTCCGCCATGTAGGTGGCCACGTTGGGGGCCCGCTTGAACCCCGTGGCGTGGGCGAAGATCACGTCCGGGTACTTCTTGGCCGCCTCGAGGACCGCCTCCATGTAGCCAAAGCTGGTGGCGAAGATGACCTTGCACCCCTCCTTCACGAAGCGGTCTATCACCGGCAAGGCCTGGGCCTCGGGGACGCTTTCCACGTAGCGGGTTTCCAGCCAGGGAAGCGCCGCCTCCGCCTTCTTCCGCCCCACGTCGTGGGCGTAGGTCCAGCCAGCGTCCCCCACTGGACCCACGTAGATGAAACAAGCCTTTAGCTTCTCCCCTTGCGCCAGGCCCGTCCCGAAAAGCAGGGCCAAGAGCCAAACCAGTTTTCGCATCCTTCACCTCCCCCGCTCAAAGGGCTGGCCCAGGGCCTTGGGGGCCCGGGACCGGCCCGAGAGGGCCAGGACCAGGATAACCAGAAGGTAGGGCATGGCGGCAAAGGCCTCGGACGGTATAGGTACACTGCCCTGAAGCCGAAACTGCAGGAAGAAGAGGAGGCCAAAAAGGTAGGCGCCAAAAACCGCCCGCAAGGGCTCCCAGGCGGCCAGGATCACCAGGGCGATGGCCACCCAGCCGAGCCCCGCGGTCATCCCATCCGTCCAGGAGGGACGGTAGGCCAAGGAGAGGTAAGCCCCGCCCAAACCGATGAGCCCGCCCCCAAGCCCCAGGGCCAGGTAGCGCACCCCCTCCACGTTCACCCCAAAGAGGTCCGCCGCCTTGGGGTTCTCCCCCACGCTCCTCAGGTAAAGGCCAAACCGGCTCCGGTAGAGGAGGAGGTGAAGAACGAGGGCCAAAAGAAGGGCCAAAAGGGCCAAGGGCACCTCGGGAAGAACCTTCTGCAAGGGCACCCCTTCGTAGCGCTTCCCCAGCATTCCCGAAGCCCCAAGCCCCAAGGCGGCCACCGCCAGCCCCGCCACGAAGGGATTGGCCCTCAAGGTAATGGCAAAGAGCCCCAAGAAGAGGGCCAAAGCCACGCCCGCCCCCACCCCGGCCACCACCCCCAAGAAGGGCCCCACATCCAAGGCCACGGCGAAGGCGGCCAGGGCCGAAAGGGCCATGATCCCCTCCACCCCCAGGTTCACCACCCCGCTCCGCTCGGCGAGGAGCGCCCCCAAAGCGGCGAGGAGGATGGGGGTACCGAAAAGCACCGCGCGCACCAAGGCCTCTTCCATCACCGCCTCCAAATGAGGCGGTGGCGGCTCGCCGCCTCCGCCCCGATCAAGGCCAAAAGCAAAAGCCCCGCCACCACGTCCACCACCCTAAAGGGCATGGAAAAGGCGAGCTTCAAAGCGTCGCCCCCCGCCAGGATGAGCCCGAGGAGGGGCGCCGTGAGGAGGGTAAGCCCAGGCCTCCCCCTGGCGAGCCACGCCACCAAAATGGCGGTGAAGCCGTAGCCCAAGGAGATCTGGGCGGGCTCCAGAAGCCTCCCGTGGATCCCCGCCACCTCCCCCACCCCGGCAAACCCGGCCAGGAACCCCGAGGCCAAGGCCACGAGGAGGGTAAGCCTCCCCTCCTTGAGCCCCAGGTAGCGGGCCGCCTGGGGATTTTCCCCAAGCACCCTCAGCGAGAAGCCCCAAGGTGTGCGGAAGAGGAGGAGGTGGAGAAGCAGGGCCGCCCCCACCCCCAAAAGCAGGGTGGGCCAGTGAACCAAGGTGTCCCCCAGCCGGGGAAGCCGGGCCACCTCGGGGAAGCGGTCGGTGTAAAGGAAGCCGAAGACGAACTGCCCCTTCCACGGCCCCGCCACCAAATAGACCACCAGGTAGTAGGCCAGGTAGTTCTGCATGAGGGTGGTGAGGATCTCGCTCGCCCCAAAGCGCACCCTAAGCCAGGCGGCAAACCCCGCCCACAAGGCCCCCAAAGCCCCCCCGAGGAGGAACATGAGGAGAAGGGTGTAAGGCCCAGGGGGGAGGAAGAGCGCCACGTAAGCCGCCCCCACCGCCCCCATGAGGAGCTGCCCCTCGGCCCCAATGTTGAAAAACCCCACGCGGAAGGCCAAGCTCAAGCCCGCCCCGATGAGGAGGAGGGGAATGGCCCGCCGGGCCACCTCGGCCAGGCCCAAGGGGTCCAAGAGGGGGGAGAGAAGGAGGCCGTAGGCCCTAAGGGGGGAGACTCCATAGGCCAGGAAAAGAAAACCCAAGAGGAAGAGGGCCAGGAGCAAAAAGGCCCCATAGCTCAAGGCCACCTTGGTGGGGCTGGGGGCGGGGTCCAACTCCAGCCTCATGCCCGCCCCTCCGCCATCATCCGCCCCAGCCGCTCCCGGTCCGCCACCTCCCGGGGGATGGGCCCCACGAGCCTGCCGTGGTACAAGGCCGCCACCTGGTGGGAAAGGGCCAGGATCTCGTCCAGGTCCTCGCTCACCAGGAGGATGGCGGCCCCTTGCCGGGCCAGGTCCAAAAGCCGCCCGTGCACCTCCTCCGCCGCCCCCACGTCCACCCCGTAGGTGGGGTGCATGGCGAGGATCAGCCGGGGCCCGCCCTTTAGCTCCCGGGCCAGGATCACCTTCTGCACGTTGCCCCCAGAGAGGAACCGCACGGGGGTCCTGGGGGAAGGGGCTTTGACGGCATAGGCGGCCATGAGGGCTTCCGCCTCCTTTTCCATGGCGCGGTAATCCAAAAGGCCAAGGCGGGCGTAGGCGGGGTAGGTGCGCAGGGCCAGGTTCTCCGCCACGCTCATCCCCCCCACCACCCCCATGGACCGCTCCTCGGGAATGTGGGCCACCCCCAAGGAGAAGACCCGGGCCGGTTCCTTGGGCAAGGTCTGGCCCAGGAAGCGCACCCTTCCCCGGTAGGGCCTAAGCCCCGCCAGGGCTTCCAGTAGCTCCTTCTGCCCACTTCCCGCCACCCCGGCAACGCCCAACACCTCCCCCGCCCGCAGGCAAAAGGACACGCCCTGGACGGGGAAGCCATGCCGGGGCACCAGGAGGTTTTCCACCTCCAAGACCACCTCCGCCCGGGGCGGCGGGGCCTTGGGCGGGGGGCTTGGGCTCCGGCCCACCATGAGGCGCACCAGGCGTTCCTTGTCCGCCTCCGCCCGCGAAAGCTCCCCCACCTTCTCCCCCGCCCGGAGCACGGCGATGCGGTCGGCGAGGGCCAGCACCTCCTCCAGCTTGTGGCTGATGAAGATCACCGCCAGGCCCTCCCGCTTAAGCCGGGCGATCTCCTGGAAAAGCCCCTCCGCCTCCTTGGGGGTGAGGACGCTGGTGGGCTCGTCCAGGATCAGGACCCGGGGGCGGTTTAGGAGGGCCCTGAGGAGCTCCACCCGCTGCTTCTCCCCGGCGGAAAGCCGCTCCACCTTGGCCTCGAGGTCCACCCCCAAGGGATGGTCCTGAAGGAGGGCCCTAAGCCGCGCTATAAGGGCGCGCCGGGCGAAGACGGGGGGGAGGTCTAACCCCAAGGCCAGGTTTTCCGCCACGGTGTGGGCGTCAATGAGCTCGGGGTGCTGGGGCACCAGGGCGATGCCGAGCCGCTGGGCCGCCTTGGGGGAAGGAATGCGCACCTCCTTCCCCTCCAAGAGGATCCGCCCCTCGTCGGGGGCGTAGAGGCCGTAGAGGATGCTCACCAAGGTGGTTTTCCCCGCCCCGTTTTCCCCCAGGAGGGCGAGGACCTCCCCCCGGCCCACCTCGAGGGTGACGCCCCGGTTGGCCACCACCGGTCCAAAGCGCTTGGTGATGTTTTCCAGCCGCAACATGGAAGGGGCCAAGGCCCCGGGGCAAGAATACCACGGGAAGCTGGGAAAGCCCACCCCGGTCCCTAGCCTCTTCCCCCGCCAGGGCACGCTCCCCGGGGGTAGCAAGGCGGGGGTTTGAGGGCGGTTTGGCCAGGTGGCCATCACAACATAGGGCCTGCCCTAGACTGGGGGCATGCCGAGGAAGCTCCCGGCCCACCTGTGGAAGGAGGGGGATCTCTGGATAGCGCAATGCCTCGAGGTGGACGTGGCAAGCCAGGGGGGCACGGAGGAGGAGGCCTTGGCCAACCTCCGGGAAGCCCTGGAGCTCTACTTTGAACCCCCCACCCCGGCCCGGGTGCCCGAGGCGCGGGAGGTGGAGGTAGAGGTGGGGGCCTAGGCGGCCCCTTCCCCACCGGGAGGTGAAGCGCCGCCTCGAGGCCCTAGGCTTCCGGCTCCATTCCCAGAAGGGGAGCCCCGTCAACTTCGTCGGGTAGCACCCGGAAGGGCTTCAGGTGGTCCTCGCGCCCGCCCACAAGGAGAGCGCCGTGGGCACCCTCCGGAGCGTCCCCCGCCAGGCCGGGCTCACGCGGGGGGTGTTTGAAGCGCTTGGGCTAGGGCTCCTCGTACTCAAGAAGGTCCCCCAGCCCGTAGGGCTTCTCCGCGAGCTTGCGCAAGCCCCAAATCACCCAGGCGAGGGCCTCGAGGGCAGGCCTAGATAAGCTAACCGAACCACCCCCCGGCCACGCCACCGGGGGGTGAAGCTTTGTGTTCCGGTCTTGGCGGGCCCGGAGGGATTCGAACCCCCGACCTACCGCTTAGAAGGCGGCTGCTCTGTCCCCTGAGCTACGGGCCCATGCAAGGAGGCCGGGGTGGCGCTACACCCCGGCCGTTTGGAGCGGGAGACGGGACTCGAACCCGCGACCCTCGGCTTGGAAGGCCGATGCTCTACCAACTGAGCTACTCCCGCGTGGTCGGGGCGGCCCGATTTGAACGGGCGACCCCCTGCTCCCAAAGCAGGTGCGCTACCGGCCTGCGCTACGCCCCGGGGCCTGGCCACCCCAGAGGCCACGATAGCACCTGCCCCCAAGAGGGTCAAGGCGTGCTAAGATGGGCCCATGCGCTTAGGTCCGGTGGAAATCCTCCTCATCCTTCTGGTCATCCTCCTCCTCTTCGGCGCCAAAAAACTTCCCGAGCTCGCTCGGGGCATCGGCCAGTCGGCTCGGGAGTTCAAGAAAGGCCTCCAGGAGGGCGAGGAAAAGAAGGAAGAGCCCAAGGCTTAGAGGACCCCCTCTCCCACGGGCATCCCTCCTGGGGCATAGAGGCGGTAGCCCGTGGGGCGCACGTAGGCCGCCAGGGCTAGGCCGTATCGGTGGGCCAGGGCTACTGCGGGTGCGGTGGCCCCGGTGCGGCTTGCCAGGAGCACCGCCCCCATGCCCACCGCCTTGGCCGCCATCTCCAGGCTCACCCGGCCCGTGGAGGCCACGAGCACGGGCGGAGCGATGCCCTCCGCCAGCATGAACCCCGCCAAGCGGTCCACGGCGTTGTGGCGGCCGATGTCCTCGTTAAGGTAGAGGAGGTTGCCCTCGAGGTCAAAGAGGGCGGCGCCGTGGATGCCCCGGGTGCGGGCGTAGGCCCGGGTGCGGGCGCGAAGCTCGGCGAGGAGGCGAATGGGTAGCTCCGGGTCCAAAGGAACCTGGGGGAGAGGAATCAGCTTGGGCTCGCCAAAACGCAATCCAGCGGCGCAGCCGCTATCCCTTACCCCCACGCCCCGCATAGGGGTGCGGGGAAGGTCCACCAAGACCATCCCCTCCCCCACCAGAACCCGAACTCCCTCCAGGCTGGGTAGGGCCCCGCTTAGATGGAGGTGGCCCAAGGCCAAGTAAGCCTCATCTCCGGGGGTGTAGCTCAAAGCGGTCCAGGGCTCGCCGTTCACCACCAGGAGAAGGCAGGCCTCTTCAGGCAGGGGAAAGCTTTCCGCCGAGAAGCGCCCCCCCTCGTAACGCCACATAGACCCCCTCACGATCCCCCTCACGATAGCCCTCCCTCGCCCAATAAAAAAGCCCTGGGAGCACAAAGCCCCCAGGGCTCAGGGTCCGGCTAAAGCCGGCGCAGGACCTCCTCCGCCTCCTTGTAGCCGGGTTTTAGCTTCAGCGCCTCCTGGCACTGGTAGCGGGCCCCTTCCTTATCCCCGAGCTTCTCGTTGGCCAAGCAAAGCTGGTAGCGGTACTCGGGGCGCTTGGGCTCCAAGCGCACGGCCACCGTGAGCCGGCTTTTGGCCTTTTGCGCATCCCCCAGGGCCAAGTAAACCAGGCCCAGGTAGTAGTAGGCGGCCGGAAAGCGCAAGGGGGCCAGGGCGATGGCGTTCTCCAAGGCCACCCCTGCCTCCCTCATCCAACCTAGGGCCACGTACGCCTGCCCCAGGGTATACCATCCCTCGGCGTCCAGGGGCTTGAGCTTGTGCCCCTCCTCCAACACCCTGGCCGCCTCCTCCGCCCGGCCCTTGAGGAGGAGGGCCGAGGCATAGCGCACCCTTAAGTCGGCGTCCTTCGGGGCCAGCTGGAGGGCCCGCGCGTACTGCTCCAAGGCCTCGTCCAGCCGCCCCGCCGCCAGGTAAAGCTCCGCCATCGCTAGGCGCACCTCGGGGGTGTCCTGCAAGGAAAGAGCTTTCTTGAAGGCCTCCTCCGCCTTGTCCACCTGGCCCAAGAGAGCGTAGACCAAACCCCGCTGGGCGAAGAGGGGGGCGTAGCGGGGGTTGATGCGCTCCGCATCGCGAAGGACGCTCAAGGCTTGGTCTAGGTACGCCTTCCCCTTCTCCCGGTCCTCGCTGGCCCGGTAAAGGGCGATGTAAGCCTCCGCCAGGACCATGTAGCCCCCGATGTAGCGGGGGTTCTTGGCCACCAGGCCCTTGGCGTTTTCCAAGGCTGGGTTCAATAGGCCCACCTTGAGCTGGGCCCGGGCCAGCCAGTAGAGGACATCCGGGTCTTGGGGCTTCTCCTTGGCCGCCCGCTCAAAGGCCTCGAGGGCCGCCTCGTACCGCCCCAAAGCGTAAAGCTGCACCCCCAGCTTCAAGGCATCCTGGGTGGCCGTCTGCCCCGCTGAGGGCGGAGGGGTCTGGGCCAAGGCCGGAACCGCCAGCAAGCTAAAAGTCAGAAGCAACCAGCGCATGCCATCCTCCTAGAGCACGAACCGCGTCAGATCGGGGGAGGCAAAGACCTCCTCTAGCCGCTTTTCCACGTAGGCCCGGGTGATCTCCACCCGCCCGAGGTCGGTTTGAAAACTCACCTCTTCCAAAACCCGTTCCAGCACCGTGGCGAGCCTCCGGGCCCCGATGTCCTCCAGCTCCCGGTTGGCCCGGTGGGCCGCCTCGGCGATGGCCCAGAGGGCGTCCTCGTGAAAGACGAGCTCGGTACCGTCGGCCTTAAGGAGCTCGGTGTACTGGCGGATGAGGGAGTTCTCCGGCTCCTTCAGGATGCGGAAAAACTCCTCCGGGCCCAAGGGGGAAAGCTCCACCCGGATGGGAAACCGCCCCTGGAGCTCGGGGATCAGGTCCGAGGGCTTGGCCACGTGGAAGGCCCCAGCAGCGATGAAGAGGACGTGCTCCGTGGAGATGGGGCCGATGCGGGTGGAGACCACCGTGCCCTCCACGATGGGCAAGAGGTCCCGCTGCACCCCCTCCCCGGAAACGTCCGGGCCCACGGTGCCTTCCCTACGGGCCACCTTGTCAATCTCGTCAATGAAGACGATCCCCTCCTCCTGGGCCCGGCGCCGCGCCTCCTCCTTGAGCTCCTCCTTGTCAATGAGGCGCTCGGCGTGCTGGTTCTTCAGCACCTCCCGCGCCTCCTTCACCGTCATGCGCTTGCGAGCGGGCCGCTTGGGGAGAAGCCCTTTGAGCATCTCCCCCATGCCGCCGAACCCCTCGCCCCCCAGGACCCCCATAAAGGGCAGGCTCACCTCCTCCTCCACCTGCACCTCCACGGAAAGGCCGTCCAGCCGCCCCGAGCGCACCTCGGCCACGGAGGCCCTCAGAAGGGTGGCGAGCTCCTCCTCGGCGAAGGCCAGGGCCTTTTCCTCCACCTTCTTCTTCATCTCCTCCAAAACGAGCTGGTAGCTGGCCTCCGCCAGGTCGCGCACGATGGAGTCCACGTCCCGGCCCACGTAGCCCACCTCGGTGAACTTGGTGGCCTCCACCTTGACGAACGGGGCCCCCGCCAGGCGGGCCAGGCGGCGGGCGATCTCCGTCTTCCCCACCCCCGTGGGCCCGATCATGAGGATGTTCTTGGGCGTCACCTCCCGGGCGATCTCGGGGGGCAGTTGCTTCCTGCGGTAGCGGTTGCGCAAGGCCACGGCCACGGCCCGCTTGGCCGCCTCCTGGCCCACGATGTGCTTGGAAAGCTCCCGAACGATCTCGGCGGGCGTGAGGTTCATGCTTCCCCCAGGGTGAGAACGGTGACCTGGCCCGAGGTGTAAAGGTCCACCTCGGCGGCGATCCTTATGGCCTCCTCGGCGATCTCCCGGGCGGAAAGCCCAGAGTGGCGGTAAAGGGCCTTGGCGGCGGCCAAGGCGTACGGCCCCCCCGAGCCCACCGCCAATAGGGGCTCTTCCGGGGTGATGACCTCGCCGCTTCCCGATAGGAGGACCATGGTTTCCCGGTCGGCGGCCACGATCATGGCCTGAAGGTGGCGGAGAACCCGGTCCATGCGCCAGAGCTTGGCGGTTTCCACCGCCCCCCTCAAGAGGGCGCCCTTGGCCTCCTTGAGCTTCTCCTCGAAGCGCTCCAGAAGGGCCAAGGCGTCCGCCACCCCCCCAGCGAAGCCCACCAGAACTCCCTCCCCCACCTCCAGTTTCCGCACCTTCACCGCCCCGCGCTTAAGAACCGTCTGGCCAAAGGTCACCTGGCCGTCCCCGGCCAAGGCCGTGACCCCGTCCTTGCGGACGGCCAGGATGGTGGTGCCGTGGATCTCCACGCCGCCAAGATACCCCTTCGCCATGAGAAGGGCGTTAGGCAAGGAGCAACGCAGGGCGACCCGGGACACACACCCCTATTCCCGGACACCCTAAACTGGAAAGGGTGAAGGCCAAGACCTTAGGCGAGCTCAAGCGCACCTACCCCCTGGAAAAGCTCCGGCGCACGGTGAAGGACGAGGCCCGGGAAAACCTCCGGGAGAAGCTCAGGCGGGGGGAAAGGCTTTTCCCGGGCATCCACGGCTACGAGGACACGGTGATCCCCGCCCTGGTCCAAGCCATCCTGGCCAAGCAGAACTTCATCCTCCTGGGCACCCGGGGCCAGGCGAAAAGCCGGATCCTCCGGAGCCTGGTGAGCCTCCTGGACGAGGAGATCCCCGCCCTGCCCACCGAGCTTCGCGACAACCCTCTCGCCCCCATCTCCCCCGAGGGGAAAAGGCTGGTGGAAGAAGCCGGGGACGAGGCCCCCATCGTCTGGGTGGGGCGGGAGGATCGGTACGTGGAAAAGCTCGCCACCCCCGACACCACCGTGGCCGACCTCCTGGGGGACATGGACCCCATCAAGGCGGCGCGGCGGGGCACGGGGATGGCGGATTTGGAGAGCATCCACTACGGCCTCCTTCCCCGGGCCAACCGGGGCCTGTTCGCCGTGAACGAGCTCGCTGACCTGGCCCCCAAGGTGCAGGTGGCGCTGTTCAACATCCTCGAGGAGGGCGACATCCAGATCCGGGGCTATCCCATCCGCCTCCCCCTGGACGTCTGGCTCGTTTTCACCGCCAACCCCCAGGACTACACCGCCCGGGGCCGCATCGTCACCCCTCTAAAGGACCGCATCGGGAGCGAGATCCGCACCCACTACCCACGAAGCCTCGAGGAGGGGTCCAAAATCAGCGCCCAGGAGGCCTACGTGCCCGAGGGGGTGGAGGTGCCGGAGTGGGTGCGGCTCTCCGTGGAGGCGGTGGCCTTCGCCGCCCGGGAGGACCGCCGGGTGGACCAGAGCGCTGGGGTGAGCCAGCGCCTCCCCATCAGCCTCCTAGAGGTGGTGGCGGCGAGCGCCGAAAGGCGGGCTCTTCTTTTGGGCGTCCGGCCCGTGGCCCGGCCCCTGGACCTCTACCAGGGGCTTCCCGCCATCACGGGGAAGCTGGAGCTGGAGTACGAGGGGGAGCTCCAGGGGGCGGAGCGGGTGGCCAAGGAGCTCATCCAACGGGCCTTCGGCCTCGTCCTCCCCCGCTACCGCTTGAGGACCGAGCCCATCGTGGCCCACTTTGAGGCGGGGAACCTCCTCACCCTGCCCGAGGGGGCCCTGGAAGAAGCGTTGGCGGCGCTGGCGGAGGTGCCGGGGCTTCTGGAGGCGGCCCGTACCCTGGCGGAGGGCGAGGTTCCCGAGCTTCTCCTCTCCGCGGCGGAGTTCGTCCTGGAGGGCCTCGTGGGGCGGAGGAAGCTCGCCCGGGGCGAGGCCAGCTACCAAGCGGCGGAAAGGACAAGGGGCTATGGGAACTGACCTTCCCCGGGAGCGAGAAGCGGTGGTGGCGGCCTTAGGGCCCTTCCTGAAGGGGACAGGGGCCAGGCTGTACCTTTACGGCTCCTTCGCCCGGGGGGAAGGCGGGCGGGCCTCGGACCTGGACCTGGCCCTCCTCGCCCCCAAACCCCTTGCTCCTCTCCTTCCCCTCCTGCGGGAGGCCTTGGAGGAAGCCCCGGTGGTGCGGCGGGTAGACCTGGTGGACCTAAGCGAGGTGGACCCCGCCTTCCGGGAGCGGGTGCTTAAGGAAGGGATCCTATGGGCCGCGTTTTAGAGCGCCTCACCCTCGCCCGCAAAGCCTTGGGCATGCTCAAGGAGGTGGCCTTCCTGGAAGCGCCCACCCCCGTGGAGCGGGACGCCGCCGTCCAGCGCTCTGAATACACCTTTGAAGCTTTTTGGAAGGCGCTACAGGCCTACTTGAGGGAGCGGGAGGGCCTCGAGGCGGCAAGCCCCAAGGCCACCTTCCGCCTGGCCCGGGCAGTGGGGCTTTTGGACGAGGAGGAAACCCTTCTGAGCTTGGCCATGACGGACGACCGCCACCTCACGGTCCACACCTATAACGAAGGCTTGGCCAAGGCCATCTACCAGCGCCTTCCCCGCTACGCCGAGCTCATGGAACGGGCTCTAGGGAGGATGGATGAAGGCGATCCGGTATAGCCGCTACGAGGGAAACCTGGAGGAACTCTCCGCCGAGGAGATCCTAAGCCTCCTGGAAGACTTTCTCCTGGACTCGGGCTTCTCCGACCCCTTCCAGCGCTACGACCCCGACCCGAACCGCACCCCAAGCCTGGAAGACCTCTACGACGCCCTCCTCCAGGCCCTCCTGAAAAACGAGCTCGTCCCCGAGGACTGGCTCCGGGAGGCCCGCTTCGCGAACCGCAAAGAGGAGACCCGGCTTTACCAAGCCATCCAGCGCATGATCCAGAAGCTCCAGGAAGCGGGCTACCTCCGCCTTCCTGGGGAAGACCCCACCAGCCCCGCCCAAGGCGGGTACAAGGGCGAGGCGGGGGAAACCCGCCTGGAGCTCACCGAGAAGGCCTCGGACTTCCTGGGGCTTAAGAGTTTACGGGAGCTCCTTGGCTCCTTGGGCCGCAACCCCCCAGGCCTCCACCCCACCCCCCACCACGCCCCCGGGGTGGAGAAGACGGGGGAAACCAAGCCCTGGGAGTGGGGAGATCCCCTAGAGCTCAATATCCCGGAAACCCTGAAGAAACTAGCAGCTAAGGGGCTAGAAGGCCTGAGCCACGAAGACCTGGTGATAGACCTGGCGGAGTACACCGCCAGCATGAGCACCGTGGTCCTCCTGGACTGCTCCCACTCCATGATCCTCTACGGGGAAGACCGCTTCACCCCCGCCAAGAGGGTGGCTTTGGCCCTGGCCCACCTCATCCGCACCCAGTACCCGGGGGACCGGGTGCGCTTCGTCCTCTTCCACGACACCGCCGAGGAAATCCCCTTGGCCAAGCTCCCCCTGGCCCAGGTGGGCCCCTACCACACCAACACCAAGGCGGGGCTGGAGCTCGCCCGCACCCTCCTCAGGAAGATGGGCGGGGAGATGAAGCAGATCATCCTCATCACCGACGGCAAGCCCTCGGCCCTCACCCTCCCCAGCGGGGAGATTTACAAAAACGCCTGGGGCCTGGACCCGTTGATCCTGGCGGAAACCCTGAAGGAGGCCACTTTGGCCCGGCGGGAAGGCATCCCCATCCACACCTTCATGCTGGCCCGGGAACCCGAGCTTTTGACCTTTGTGAAGAAGCTTTCCCAGATCACCCGGGGCAAGGCCTACCTCACAAGCCCTAGGAACATCGGTAAATACCTGCTCCTTGACTTCCTCAACAAGAAGGTGCGGGCGAACTGAGGGCCATGGTGCGAGGACACCGACCCGCAAAGGGAAGCCGGCGCCTCAGCCTAGCCCTCCGCATGAGCCTCCTGTTGGAACGGCTCAGGCAACCCCTTGCCATCCCCAAATCCCCACCCGCCCTGGTGCGGGAGTACAGCGAGGCTCGGGGGTGGATGTGCCTGGAGGTCCGATACTACGCCGCCAAGCAGGAAACAGGCTTCACCCTTATCCCCTGGGACGATTACATGAACCAGGTGGAAGCCGCTCTTACATCAGCCGCAGAACCGTCTTGACCGGGTGACTTCACGCGCCCTTTCAGACGGCCACCCCGCTCCCTTGCCTCCCATACCTCCCATACCGATACCTATCCTGTAGCGGTATCCGTACCTTCGCTGGTGTCGCGCCAACATCCCCTCCTTAACCTGGTTCATCAGCAGACCCATGACCCGAGTCCCCAATCTTTGCAACGTAGCCAGAGCGTTCCTCAAAGCTCGGTGATCTGTTTGGTCCTCCACCGCCACCAACAGGGTGCCTGCCACATGAGGAGCGACAACCAAGGAATCCGAGAAAAGAAGCGGGACGCATCAAACACCACCACCTCATACCCCCAGTCCTCCAAAAACCGAAAGAGCGTCCGGAACTCCCGACTCAGGCGCTCCGCAGGGTTCGGAAAGGCTTCCATCACCGGCAAAAGCCGCAACCCCTCTTCTAGGCCAATGGGCTACGGCACAGACCAGGCCCGCCTCAAAAAAGGCTTCTAACCCAAGTTGCCACCTACCAGCCGGATGCTGTGGGCCAGGACAAAGCGGAGCACGTGAGGAGGACGCTGTAGGGGGTCGTGGTCCGGGGGTCGTCCTTGTGGCCCATGGCCTGGTGTGGGTCGTCTAAGATGCGGAAGGCCGCTATCATTATCTCTTCTAAGCAGAGCGGCTTTTTTGCATCCCCGAGGCAAAGAATTAGATGGCAACTTGGATTAGAGGCTGTCGTAAAAGTCCTCCACGGCCAGCTACGCGGCCCTAGCCAGCCGCTT
>NZ_JAKTNS010000160.1:0-247 GCF_022760915.1 Thermus thalpophilus
GGCTCGGAGCAGAGGGGGAGTCGCACCCCCCCCGTTACAGGCCTAGCTATCGTGCGCCCCAGGTTATCCGGTGCGGGTCTCCCCTCCCGTTTTCCCTGGTCAGCGGGGCCTCCAGTCTCCCTCAGCCCCCTGGTGCCTCGCGGCACCCTCAGCACCGGCCTGCTCCGCACACGTGATGGGGCTATGGGTTCACCCCATCCCGTGGCCCGGACTTTCACCGGGTTTCCCGCGGTCAGCCCTGGGGGTT
>NZ_JAKTNS010000161.1:0-241 GCF_022760915.1 Thermus thalpophilus
GTGGCCAGGAGGAATCGCCCCAGGCCCCGCCTCGCCCGCTCCAGCTTCTCCTGATCCACCTCCAGGCGGGCCCGCAGGCGGTAGACCACCGCCAAGGGTCGCTCCCCCTTGCGCGGCCGGCCCACCCGCTCCCATTGGCGTTCCTCCTGCACTCCCAGGTAGACCAGCCGGTGCAAAGGAAGCCGACCGCTGGCCTCGCTCAGGGCCCGCCGGGCGTCCGCCTCACAGGCGAAGGTCCGAG
>NZ_JAKTNS010000162.1:0-238 GCF_022760915.1 Thermus thalpophilus
CCGCGTTGAGTGCGGGGCGAGCCAGGATTTTCCCCCGGCACCCCGCTTCCCCGGCTTTCCCCCTTGGGGTGGCGGACCCAAGGGGTACTTGTCCGGCCCCGGCACCACCCGGGTTAGGGTTCGCCCTCACTCTAGGGCGACTCTCCGCCCCAGGTCAAGCGGGTCGCCCAAAGGGAACCTCAATAAGAGCCAGGGAACGCCCGGGAACGCGTGAAATAAAGGGCATCCTCTTTACAAT
>NZ_JAKTNS010000163.1:0-238 GCF_022760915.1 Thermus thalpophilus
GGCCACGGGCCTAACCGTGGCGGCGAAGGCCGGCCAAACGGGCCAGCCACGGCGTCCTCCGGCCGTACAGGAGGGGGCGTTCCCGGGCCCAGAAACCGGGAGACGGGAAGCCCGGAGCTCCCCGCGGGGGGTTCCCGGGCGGTGGCCGGAAGGGCCTGCGGGCCCGGAAGGACACGAATCTCAGGGCGAGAAGCCCACCCTTACAGGGGGACACCCTTATCCCCCACCCCCGGCTGAC
>NZ_JAKTNS010000164.1:0-238 GCF_022760915.1 Thermus thalpophilus
GTGGCCAGGAGGAATCGCCCCAGGCCCCGCCTCGCCCGCTCCAGCTTCTCCTGATCCACCTCCAGGCGGGCCCGCAGGCGGTAGACCACCGCCAAGGGTCGCTCCCCCTTGCGCGGCCGGCCCACCCGCTCCCATTGGCGTTCCTCCTGCACTCCCAGGTAGACCAGCCGGTGCAAAGGAAGCCGGCCGCTGGCCTCGCTCAGGGCCCGCCGGGCGTCCGCCTCACAGGCGAAGGTCC
>NZ_JAKTNS010000165.1:0-238 GCF_022760915.1 Thermus thalpophilus
GTGGCCAGGAGGAATCGCCCCAGGCCCCGCCTCGCCCGCTCCAGCTTCTCCTGATCCACCTCCAGGCGGGCCCGCAGGCGGTAGACCACCGCCAAGGGTCGCTCCCCCTTGCGCGGCCGGCCCACCCGCTCCCATTGGCGTTCCTCCTGCACTCCCAGGTAGACCAGCCGGTGCAAAGGAAGTCGGCCGCTGGCCTCGCTCAGGGCCCGCCGGGCGTCCGCCTCACAGGCGAAGGTCC
>NZ_JAKTNS010000166.1:0-236 GCF_022760915.1 Thermus thalpophilus
CTGAGGAGGGGGTAGTCCTCGGGGTCGGTCATGGCGGTCTACTCCTGGGCGGCCCCGGAGAAGAGGGGGGGCGTGTCGGAGGGGGGCGTGTCGGAAGGCTCTTCAGGTTGCTCGTTAGGCGGCTCTTGCGCCTTCTCTTTTGTCGCCCTAGCTCGGTACTCCTCCGCAAGCATCGTCAGGGCCTCTCGGGCGAGCTCGGAAAGCGTCATACCGTGCTCCCTGGCGAGGGCTTCCAG
>NZ_JAKTNS010000167.1:0-236 GCF_022760915.1 Thermus thalpophilus
CCGCGTTGAGTGCGGGGCGAGCCAGGATTTTCCCCCGGCACCCCGCTTCCCCGGCGTTCGCCATCGGAGTGGCAGCTCCTAGGCTACTTGTCCGGCCCCGGCACCACCCGGGTTAGGGTTCACCACCAGCCTACGCGGCCCCCCCGCCCCAGGTCAAGCGGGTCGCCCAAAGGAACCTCACTAAGAGCCAGGGAACGCCCGGGAACGCGTGAAATAAAGGGCATCCTCTTTACAAT
>NZ_JAKTNS010000168.1:0-228 GCF_022760915.1 Thermus thalpophilus
GAGGCTATGTTCCGGGGGTGCTCGCGGTGAGCTTCCATGGCACCCCCCTTTTTTTTCACACCCCGGGGCTTCAGATCAAGTAGCACACGAAGGCATCACTTTGTTCCGTAGGGGCTGGGCTTGCCTAATAAATCGCCTTGTACCCCGGAGGTCGTGTAAGGATTTATGTGTAAGGGTCCGTGTTTAATAGGGGGGCACACCTTAGCACGAGGAGGTGCCCCGTGGACC
>NZ_JAKTNS010000169.1:0-226 GCF_022760915.1 Thermus thalpophilus
TAAGGGTGGGCTTCTCGCCCGTGGGCCCGCAGGCCCTCTGTCCTGACCGCCTCCCGCAGGAGGCTTCGCACCACGCTTCCCAGCGCCGCAGCGCCAGGTAGCTCCTGGCCCTTTCGCCGGCCAGCGCCCGGTTTTAGGCCTCGGGACGGCCCCTCCTGTACGGCCGGAGGAACGCCGTGGCTGGCCCGTTTGGCCGGCCTTCGCCGCCACGGTTAGGCCCGTGGCC
>NZ_JAKTNS010000016.1:0-50017 GCF_022760915.1 Thermus thalpophilus
GGTCCACGGGGCACCTCCTCGTGCTAAGGTGTGCCCCCCTATTAAACACGGACCCTTACACATAAATCCTTACACGACCCCGCCCGCCGTCCGGGAAGGACCGCCAGATGGATCGCTGGACAGCGGGCGCCCGCCGTGCTATGTTAACCCAAGTTGCTACCTATCCCGAGGCCTGAAAAAATAGTGGCCGCTATGCTGTCGCGCATCATAGCGGCCTTTTGCATTATAGACGATGCCCTCCAGGCCCTGGGCTACAAGGACGACCCCCAAGCCAAGACCCCAGCCTCCGCCATCCTGACCCTCGCCATCCTGGCCGCCATGGAACTGGGCGGCAAGCACAACAAGGCCCTGGCCCTCGCCAAAGACCTGCGCCTCTTTACCTACGTCCCCTCCCCAAGTCGCTTCAACCGCAGACTCCACGCCCTATACCCCTTCTTCCTCCCCCTTCGCAAGATAGCCCCTTCGGGGCTGACCCACCTCCTAGCCCAGGCCTGGAAAAACCTCCACCAGGCCCAGGCCTACGCCTTGGACACCTTCCCCCTCCCCGCCTGCGAGAATATCCGCGCCCCCCGCTCCCGCCTTTTCCCAGACAAGGCCTACCGCGGCTTCATCCCCAGCAAACGGGTCTACTTCCACGGCCCCAAGCTCCACCTCCTGGTGGACGACGGGAAGTTTATCCATGAAGTGAGCCTGACCCCGGGAAGCCTACATGATCTGAGCTCTTTGCTCCTTCTTCCCCTGGACCTTCCCGAGGGGGCGGAGCTCTACCTGGACCGGGGGTACGAAAGCCACTTCTATGAAGACCTCCTCCGGGAGGCGGGGGGGATTGTGCCCATGGTCATCCGTAGAAGGAACAGCCGGCGGTATGTGCCTTGGTTGCAGTACCTGGCCATTGTGGGGCGGCTGCTTTCCCGTGAGGGAAACACCTAGGGGGTGGTGGAGACGGTGGGCAGTATGCTCCATGCCCTCTTCCCGCGGCGCATCCATGCGGTGACCCAGGAGGGTTTTGTGATCAAGGTGCTCTCCTTCATCTTGGCCCACAACCTAAATCTCTTGGCTCAACAAATGCTTGGGTAGCAACTTGGGTTATAGTAAGGTTTGGGAGGTGAGGTATGCCGTATCCGTTTACGCTACCGGAACTGGGTTACCCGTACGAGGCCCTCGAGCCCCACATCGACGCCAAGACCATGGAGATCCATCACCAGAAGCACCACGGGGCCTATGTGACGAACCTGAACGCCGCCCTGGAGAAGTACCCCTACCTGCACGGGGCGGAGGTGGAGGTGCTCCTGCGCCACCTGGCCGCCCTGCCCGCGGACATCCAGACCGCGGTGCGCAACAACGGGGGTGGGCACCTGAACCATAGCCTCTTCTGGGAGCTCCTAACCCCCGGGGGAGCCAAGGAGCCGGTGGGGGAACTTAAGAAGGCCATCGACGAGCAGCTTGGGGGCTTCGCCGCCCTGAAGGAGAAGCTCACCCAGGCGGCCATGGCCCGCTTCGGCTCCGGCTGGGCTTGGCTGGTCAAGGATCCCTTCGGCAAGCTCCACGTCATCTCCACCCCCAACCAGGACAACCCCGTCATGGAGGGGTTCACCCCCATCGTGGGCATCGACGTGTGGGAGCACGCCTACTACCTCAAGTACCAAAACCGCCGGGCCGACTACCTCCAGGCCATCTGGAACGTGCTGAACTGGGACAAGGCAGAGGCCTTCTTCCGGAAGGGCTAAGGGAAATCCTCTATAGTCCCCCACCCGGACCCCTCGGGTGGGGGTTTGTCTTCTCCCCCGGTTCCGCCGTCCGCCCAGGGCTACCTGGTGGGTGAGCCTCTGGAAAAGCTCCTCTTCAAAGCCAACCTTGCTATCGGCCAGGGAACCAACAACGGGATTATCCTTGGAGTCCCGCAGGGAAGGCTCCCCCAAGAATGGGGGCCAGGGTTCCCTCCAAGGACCTCACCGCCAAGGGAATCCTCCACGCTCCCTTGTCCCGCACCCCCGCCGGATTGGAAATAGCCCGGACCTCCACCCCCGGGATGCCCAGGGCCAGGCACGCTCGAGCAAAGGCAGCTCCCTCCATGCTCTCCACCTGGGCCCCCCAGCGCGAGGCCAAAGCCTCCGCCTCCCCCGGGTTTTCCGAAACCCGGTCCCGGGTGAGCCCCACCACCACCTGGAGGTCCAACACCCGGGCCAACGCCCGGGTAAGGCTGGAATCCAGAGGAAACCGGTTGTAGTAGGCCTTCCCCGCCACCTCCAAGGCGGGAAAGCCCAAGGGCTTAAGGCCCTCCTGGGTACCCAGGTCCGCCTCCACCTCCTCCCCCACCAGGACCACATCCCCAGGAAGGAGGCTCGAGCCCGGGTAGGCCCCGGCAATGCCAAAGAGCAAGGCCCTCTCCACCGGGTTCCGGCTGGCCCAGGCGGCCAAGGTCAGGGCGGCGTTCACCTTGCCGATCCCGGTTTCCAGCCAGACAAAGCCCTCTCCCCTAAGCCCCTTCCTCCCCAGGAAGGAGAAGGGTTCGCCCCGAAGAAAGGGGGCCTCGAGGGCCGTGGGGGAGAGGAGGAGCCACATCACTCCACCACCTTAAACCCCAAGGCCTCCGCCCGCTCCACGAAAAACTGGATGTTCTCCGCCTTCACCTCGCCCCCCAGGCTCTTGCGATCGAAGGCCTCCTCTGCCGCCAGGATCATGGTCTCCGCCAGGCAGGCGGGCACCTGGTCGGGGGCACCGAAGTGCAGGTCCAAGGTGGCCCGCGCCCTCCCGGGAAGCCGCACCACCCCCCCGGGGATGACCCGCACCCCCGGCACCCCCCGCACGGAGGGGTGGACATCCGGGGGCACCCCCTCGTCGTAGATCCAGGCCCCGGGCTTCACGTGCTCGGGGTAGATGACGGGGTTGGGATCGCTGGTGGCGGTGAAGATGAGGTCCGCCTCCCGGATGGCCCCCACCTCGGTGCTCACCTGGATCTCGGGGGCTTCCCCCTTGCGCTCCAGGTTCTTCCGCAGGGTTTCCGCCGCCCGCTTGAGCCTTTCCAAATCCCGCCCCACCAGGATGAGCTTTCCCACCAGGGGAGCGATCTGCCGGGCGATGCCGAAGGCCACCACCCCATTGGCCCCCACCACGGCGGCGGTGGTGGCCTTGAGGTCTTTGCCCCCTTGGGCGAAGTGGGCCAGGATCTGCGGGATAGCCGCCTTTACCGTGCCGGCGGTGTAGGCGCCGCCGTTGGTCACCTCAATGCCCGGTACCGCCTCCTGCACCCTTTTCCCCTTCTCCCCCACCACGCTCCAAAAAGCCCCCAGGCCCACCACCGTGGCCCCAAGCTCCTTGGCGAGCCTCGCCCCCTGGATGGCCCGCTTCACCGCAAGCTCGGGCTTGTCCTTGATCTGGTGGGGCAAAAGGGGGGCGGAGATCAGGTGGCAGAGCACCTCCCGCCCGTCCGCCGTCCTCACCCCCCGCACCTCCCCCACCTTCATGGGACGGAAGCGCTCGGAAAGCCGCTCCATCCACGCCTGTTTTAGAAGCCCCAGCCGCACCAGGGGCCTAAGCCAGCGGAAGCGGGGGCTTTGCCAGAAGTCCTCCAGGGTAAGGGGGTGGATGAGGAAGGCGCAGACCACCTGTTTGTCCGAGGGAAGGGGCAGGGGATTTCCCAGCTTGGGCTCGGTGCCCTCGAGGATCCGGCCCAGGTTCTCCTTGTAGCGCCAAAGGGCGAGGAGGAAAAGCCCCCCGGCGAGAAGCCTTTCCACCCCGCCCCACCCCCCGAGGAGCCCTGCCAGGAGGAGGCCCAAGGGAAGCCCCAAGGCTCCCAAGGAGGCGTAGCCCGTGAGGGCGTAAAGGAGAAGTCCCAGGGCCACGGGCACCATCCCCAAGGCGGGGGGCAGGGGAAGCCCGGCCACGAGGCCCAAGAGGACCCCGGCCCCCTTGGCCCGAAGCGGCCAGGGGTCGCGGAGGAATAGGGGGTAGAGGTGGCCAAGGTAGACCGCCAAGGCCAAAAGGAGAAGCTCCGCCAGGGAAAACCCAAGGGCGCGCCCCAAAAGGAGGGGTAGGTAGCCCTTGAGGAAGTCCAGGAGGAAGGCGAGGAGGGCGAGGCCAAACCCCAGGCGCCTTAGGGCGTTCTCCAGGCCCAAGGTGTAGGGGCTTGCCGTGCGCAGGTCCACCCCGCGCCGCCGGGCGAGCCAGTACCCCAAGGGAAGCGCCCCCACCAGGTAGGCCAAGGGAAGCAAAAACGCGGTCATCGCAGGTAGTTTAGCCCGGCCACCGCCCCCCCGGTAAGGAGGAGGACGAGAAGCCCAGCGGCCAAGACCCCCATGGAGATGGCCACTAGGGCGTAGCGCCGCCTAAGCCCCAGCACCACGGCGAGGACCGCCCCGCTCCAGGCCCCGGTGCCGGGAAGGGGCACGGCCACGAAGAGGAAAAGGCCAAGGGCGCCGAGCCGTTGCACCTGCTCTTCCCCTTTGAGCCGCACCCGGGCCTCGAGGGCCTGCCAAAGCCGAGCAAAGAAGGGGTAGCGGGTGAAGAGGCCCACCGCCCAGGGCAAGAAGGCCAGGGCCAAGGGGGCCACCAAGAGGTTGCCGAAAAGGCTCAAGAAGAAGGCCTCCCAGGGGGAGAGGCCCAAGGCCACCCCCAGGGGGATGGCCCCCCTTAGCTCCGCCACGGGCAAGGCGGCCACCAGGACCACGTAAAGCTCAGGCGGCATGGTCAATAAAAGCGCCCCGCCAGGAAACCTCCCGCAGGGCGCCAAGGAACACGCCTTAGGCCGAAGCCCGGGCGGCCTTGGCCTTTTCCACCAGCTCGGCGAAGGCCTGGGGCTCCCGCACCGCCAGGTCGGCCAGGACCTTGCGGTCCAGCTCCACCCCCGCCTTCTTCAGGCCGTGGATAAAGGAGGAGTAGTTGAGCCCGTGCTGGCGGCAGGCGGCGTTGATCCGCACAATCCAAAGCTTGCGGAAATCCCGCTTCTTGCGCTTGCGGTGGGCGTAGGCGTAGTTCCCGGCGGCGAAGAGGGTTTCCCGGGCCTTACGGAAGCTTTTGGAGCGGAGGCCCCAGTAGCCCTTGGCCAGCTTCAGGATCTTCTTGTGCTTCCTGCGACGGACAACACCGGTTTTGGCGCGCGGCATCCCCTACCCCCCTCACTCGTAAGGCAGAAGGAGCTTGATCCGCTCCGCCTCGGGCTTGGCCAGGGTGAACTTCCGCCCCTTTTGCCGGATGGTCTTCCCCGACTTGTGCCAGTTGAGGTGCCGCTTGCCGGTCCTCATGGCCACCACCTTGCCCGAAACGGTCACCTTCACCCGCTTCTTGGCGCCCTTATGGGTCTTCATCTTCGGCATGTTCTTCCTCCCGCCCTTGGGAAGCGCCCCTGGATGGGGTCTTGGGAGCTCCCCAAAAGCCATCCCACTATACCAGAGGGAGGGGCTTCGGTCTAGGCGGACACCTTGGCGGGCGCCAGGAGCATGTTCATATCCCGGCCCAGAAGCTCGGGCTTCATCTCCACCACGGCGAGGCCCTTCAGGTCCTCGGCCACGCGGTTCAAAAGCCTTTCCCCGAGCTCTGGGTAGCTCATCTCCCGCCCCCGGAACATGATGGTGACCTTGACCTTGTGCCCCTCCTCCAGGAAGCGCTTGATATGGTTGAGCTTGGTCTGATAGTCGTGGTCGTCAATCTTGACGCGGAACTTGATGGACTTGACCTCGGTGCGCTTGGCCTTTTTGCGGGCCTCTTTCTCCGCCACCTGCTGCTCGTAGCGCCACTTGGAATAGTCCATGATGCGGGCCACGGGGGGGTCGGCGGTGGGGCCCACCAGAACCAGGTCCAGGTCCTGCTCCTGGGCCAGGCGCAAGGCCTCCCGGGTGTCCATGATGCCGAGCTGCTGCCCATCGGGTCCGATGACCCTCACCTGTTTGGCGCGGATGCGTTCGTTTACCAGGTACTCCTTTATCTACACCACCTCCTAGCCCGCAGGGCCTTGGCCTCTTCCTGTGCGGGCTAAGGGCAGTCTAGCAGGAAGCCTTCCCCACTACAATGGGGGCATGGTCCTGCTGGAGCGCGGGCGGGTCTACCGCCTGTACCTAAATGACCCCGAGCGGCGAAACCCCCTCTCCCCCGCCATGGTGGAAGGCCTCCTAGGGGCCTTGGACGAGGCGGAGGAAGACCCAGAGGCCAAGGCGGTGGTCCTCACGGGAAAGGGCAAGGCCTTTAGCGCCGGAGCGGACCTGGCCTTTTTGGAAAGGGTCACGGAGATGGGGGCGGAGGAAAACTACCGCCACTCCCTTTCCCTCATGCGCCTTTTCCACCGCCTTTACACCTTCCCCAAACCCACGGTGGCGGCGGTGAACGGCCCGGCGGTGGCGGGGGGGGCGGGGCTCGCCACCGCCTGCGACCTGGTGGTCATGGAAGAGGGGGCCACGCTGGGCTACACCGAGGTCAAAATCGGCTTCGTGGCCGCCCTGGTCTCCGTGATCCTGGTGCGGGCCGTGGGGGAAAAGGTGGCCAAGGACCTCCTCCTCACGGGCCGACTCCTGGGGGCGGAGGAGGCCAAGGCCCTGGGGCTCGTGAACCGCATAAGCCCCCCCGGCAAGGCCCTGGAGGAGGCGGTGGCCCTGGCCGAGGAGGTGGCCCAAAACGCTCCCACTTCCTTGCGGCTCACCAAGGAGCTCCTCTTGGCCCTGCCGGGGATGGGCCTCGAGGACGGCTTCCGCCTCGCCGCCTTGGCCAACGCCTGGGTGCGGGAAACCGGGGACCTCAAGGAGGGCATCCGCGCCTTCTTTGAAAAGCGGAAGCCCCGTTTCTGACATAGACTGTGGGCTATGGGCCTTGTCCCCGAGTGCTTCATCACCGAGATCGTGGAGCGGGACCTTAAGGAGGGAAAGTACCCCAGGCTCCTCACCCGCTTTCCTCCCGAGCCCAACGGCTACCTGCACATCGGCCACGCCCGGAGCATCGTCCTAAACTTCGGCCTGGCCCTGGACTACGGCGGGGAGTGCAACCTCCGCTACGACGACACCAACCCGGAGACGGAAAAGGAGGAGTACGCCCGGGCCATTGAGGAGGACGTGCGCTGGCTGGGCTTCACCCCAAGTCGGGTCCTCTACGCCTCGGACTACTTTGAAAAGATGTACGAGTGCGCCCTCGTGCTCATCCAAGAGGGGAAGGCCTACGTGGACGACCTCTCCGAGGAGGAGATGAGCGCCCTCCGGGCCCAGGGCAAGCCTAGCCCCTACCGGGAGCGGAGCGTGGAGGAAAATCTGGACCTATTTGAAAGGATGCGCCGGGGGGAGTTCCCCACGGGAAGCCGGGTCCTAAGGGCCAAGATTGACCCCGCCCACCCCAACTTCAAGCTGCGGGACCCGGTGCTCTACCGCATCGTCCACGCTCCCCACTACCACGCCGGGGACCGGTGGGTCATCTACCCCATGTACGATTACGCCCACCCCTTGGAGGACTTCATTGAAGGGGTAAGCCACTCCCTTTGCACCCTGGAGTTTGAGAACAACCGGGCCATCTACGACTGGGTCATTGAAAACCTCAAGGGGAAGTGCGGCCTGCCCCTCGCCCCCAGGCCGCACCAGTACGAGTTCGCCCGGCTGGACCTGAGCCACACCGTGCTCTCCAAGCGCAAGCTCATCCGGCTGGTGGAGGGGGGGTACGTTTGGGGCTGGGACGACCCCAGGCTGCCCACCCTGAGGGCCTTGAGGCGGCGGGGGGTGCGGCCCGAGGCCATCCTCGAGTTCGTGCGGCGCACGGGGATTTCCCGCCACGAGGCCCTCATTGAGATGGAGCTCTTTGAGGAGGTGGTGCGGGACGACCTGAACCCCATCGCCCCCAGGGTCCTCGGGGTGCTGGAGCCCCTCAAGGTGGTCTTCACCAACTACGAGGGGGAGGAGTGGCTCCTCGCCCCCTATTGGCCTCGGGACATCGCCAAGGAGGGAACCCGCCCCCTGCCCTTCTCCCGGGAGATCTACATTGAGCGCACGGACTTCAGCCTAAACCCCCCCAAGGGCTGGAAGCGCTTCGCCCCGGGGCAGCGGGTGCGCCTCCGCCACGCCTACGTCATGGAGCTGGAGGACGTGGTGGAGGAGGGGGGCGAGGTGAAGCTCCTGAAGGCCCGCATCGTCCCCGGGACCTTGGGGGCGAACCCCGAGGAAGGCCCGAAGCCCAAGGGGGTGATCCACTGGGTCTCCGCCCGCCACGCCCTGCCCGTGGAGTTTCGGCTTTACAACCGCCTCTTCCTCACCAAGGACCCGGAGGAAGGGGGGGACTTCCTAAAGAACCTGAACCCCGAGGCCCTGGTGGTGAAGCGGGGTTTCCTTGAGCCCAGCGTGGCCCAAGACCCCAAGGACACCCGCTACCAACTGGAGCGCCTGGGCTACTTCTGGCAGGACCCCGTGGACTCGAGGCCCGGCGCCTTGGTGATGAACCGCATCGTCCCCCTCAAGGAGGGGTACAAGGCCTAAAGCCCCACGCTCAGGCCCACCGCCGCCCCCACCCCGAAGCCCTGGGTGGGGGCGAGGTAGTAGGTGGGGTGGATTTCCAGGTAAGCCCCGAGGAGGGGAAGGGGCAGGTTGAGCCAGGTGCCGAGGACCGCCCTGAGCCCCCCTTGGCCCCGCCCGTCCGGAGGGTAGCTCAGGGCGGGGCCCGTGCCGTAGAAGGCCCCGAGGCCCAGGTAGAGGTCCGTGAGGGGAAGCTTCAGGAGGAGGTCCGCCCCTCCCCCCAAGGCCTCGAGGCCCACCCCCCCATAAACCCGCCCCTCCGCCAAGAAGGGCACCAAAGCGAAGCGCACGCCCCCCTGCACCCCGAAGGGGCTACCCAGGCTCACCTCCGCCCGCTGCCCTAGCCCAAAGGCCAGAAGAACCCCCAATAGCGCCAACACCCTAACCACGCCGCACCTCCTCTAGTAGCTCCGCCACCTTCGCCACCTGCGCCCGGTGCACCCCGGGCCGGTAGTCCACCATCACCGCTTCCACCTGGAGCATCCCCAGGGCCCGGAGGAAGGCCTCCTTGAGCGCCCGGCTCTCCAAGGCGCTCACCCGCATGCCCAGCTGGGGGTGGTGGGCCAAGAAGGCCTCCGCCAGTTCCCGGCGCGTCCAGATGCCGGAAAGCCTCTGGCCCAAGGCCTCCACCACCAGGTGCTCCCCCGGCTCCCCTTCCAACACGTACCAGACCCCGGAAAGCTCCGGCTCCACGGGTAGATAATACCCCTGTGCGCCTGGACCGCTACCTGGTGGAAAGGGGCCTTGCGGAAAGCCGGGAAAAGGCCAAGGCCCTCATCGCCGAAGGAAAGGTGCGGGTGGAGGGCAAGGTGGTGCAAAGGCCCGCCTACCCCGTGCCGGAAGGGGCCCAGGTGGAGGTTCTGGAGGAGGCCCGCTACGTGAGCCGGGGCGCCTACAAGCTCCTGGGGGCCCTCGAGGCCTTCCCCCTGAACGTGGCGGGGAAGGTGGCGGCGGACCTGGGGGCGAGCACGGGGGGGTTCACCCAGGTGCTCCTGGAGCGGGGGGCGAAGCGGGTCTACGCCGTGGACGTGGGCAAGGGGCAACTCCACCCCACCTTGCGTCAGGACCCCCGGGTGGTGAGCCTGGAGGAGCAAGACGCCCGCACCCTCCACCTCCCCGAAGCCGTGGACCTCGTGGTCATGGACGTGTCCTTCATCTCCTCCACCCTTCTCCTGCCCAAGGTCTGGGATTTCCTCCGGCCCTTCGGGGAGGCCTTGGTCCTGGTGAAGCCCCAGTTTGAGCTCTGGCCCGGGGCCCACAAGGGGGTGGTGCGAAACCCAGCCCTAAGGCAACGGGCCCTTTCGCGGGTGCGGCAAAGGGCGGCGGAACTGGGCTTCCAGGTGCTGGGAGAAAGGGAAAGCCCCCTCCCGGGCAAGGAGGGGAACCGGGAGGTGTGGCTTTGGCTCAGGCGCCCTTAAGCCACTCCTCGGCGATCTGCACGGCGTTAAGGGCCGCGCCCTTCAGGAGCTGGTCCCCCACCACGAAGAAGTCCAGGCCGTTCTCAAAGGCGAGGCTTTTCCGGATGCGCCCCACCTCCACGTCCCACTTGTGGCTGGCGGTGAGGGGCATGGGGTAGCGCTTGGCCGAAGGCTCGTCCACCACCTCCACCCCGGGGGCCTGCCGCAACACTTCCCGCGCCGCCTCGGGGCTTATGGGCTCGGCGAACTCCACGCTCACCGCCTCGGCGTGGGCCCTCAAGGTGGGCACCCGCACCGCGGTGGCGCTGATCTTGAGGGTGTCGTCCCCGAAGATTTTGTGGGTCTCCCACACCACCTTCATCTCCTCCCGGGTGTAGCCATTTTCCTGGAAGGCGTCAATGTGAGGGACCACGTTAAAGGGAAGGGGGTGGGCGAAGACCTCCGCCTGAGGCGCCTCCCCGTGGAGGAAGCGGTGGGTTTCCCTGAGGAGCTCCTCCATGCCCTTGGCCCCCGCCCCCGAGGCCGCCTGGTAGGTGGCCACGATGACCCGCTTGGCCCGGAAGGCCCGGTGCAGGGGCCAAAGGGCCATGGCCAGGATGGCGGTGGTGCAGTTGGGGTTAGCGATGATGCCCCGGTGGCGGAAGATGGCCTCCCGGTTCACCTCGGGCACCACCAGGGGCACCCAGCGCTCGTAGCGGAAGGCGCTGGAGTTGTCCACCACCAAGGCGCCCCCCTCCGCCCACAGGGGGGCCAGGGCCTTGGAAAGCGCCCCCCCGGCGCTGGCCAGGACCAGGTCCACGGGTAAGGGCCCCTCGGGAAGGGGCTCCACCAAGACCTCCTCCCCCCGGAAGGCCAGGCGCTTCCCGGCGGAGCGGGGGGAGGCGTAGAGCCTGAGCTCGCTTAGGGGAAAGTCGCGGGCCTCGAGGACCTTCAGGATCTCCTGCCCCACGGCCCCCGTGGCCCCCACCACCGCTACCCTCATCCTTCCTCCTCCAACTCCAACTCGTCCCACATCACCTTGGCATGGCCCCAGAGGTGGGCGAGACTCCGAAGCGCCTCCTCTTCTAAGGCCACCCTTTCCTCCCGAGGAGCCTCCTTCAGGCGGAGATACAAGGCCTTTAGGTGCTCCACCTCCTCAAAAAGCTCCTGCCAAAGGGGCTCGGGAAGCCCTAGGACCTTCTCAACCTCCGCATAAGCCGCCTTTGCTCGCCTTCCCATGCTCGGATCTCCTTCTCCTACTTCCCGATGAGACCCCAATCGGGGCTTGGTTTACCCAACTCTTCCTGGATCTTGCGCCGGTGCCTCAGGATCTGATGCTCCAAGCCCGCCAAGCGTTTACGAAGCTGCTTGTTCTCTCCCACAAGGCGAGATGGCCTCAAGGCCCATCCTACCACTTAAGCTTCTCCCGCAAAAACCCCTCCAGCTCGTCCACGTGGAGCCGGATCTGCTCCATGGTGTCCCGGTCCCGCACCGTCACCGTGTCCTTGAGCTTGGTGGTGCCGTCCTTGCTCTGGCCGATGGTGTCGTAGTCCACGGTGATGGCGAAGGGGGTGCCCACCTCGTCGTGGCGGCGGTAGGCCTTGCCGATGTTGCCCGTGTCCTCGTAGAGGATGCGCCCAAGGCCCAGGGCCTGGAGCCTGCCCTTCAAGCGCTTGGCGTACTCGGTGATCTCGGGGCGGTTTTTCGCCAAGGGGATCACCGCCGCCTTGATGGGGGCGAGCTGGGGCTTGAGCCTGAGAACGATGCGCTCCTCCCCGCTCGGAAGCTCCTCCCGGGTGAAGGCCTCGGAAAGGAGGGCCAAGACCCCCCGGTCCACCCCGGCGGAGGGCTCTATCACGTAGGGGACGAACCACTTCCCCGTGTCGGGGTCGCGGTAGGCCAGGCGCTGGGTGGAGTGCTCGTTCCTGAGGACCTTGGCGCTGACGCCGAGCTCGTCTTGGTCCTTGGTGTGGCTGCCCAGGTCAAAGTCCGTGCGGTTGGCGATGCCCTCCAGTTCCTCGAGGCCGTGGGGGAAGCGGTAGAGGATGTCCACCGTGGCCTTGGCGTAGTGGGCGAGCTCCTCCTTGGGCTGCTCGTAGGGCACCAGGTTGTCCCGGCTTAGGCCCATCTCCTGCCACCACTTGAGCCTTTCCTCCACCCAGTAGCGGTGCCAGTACTCGTCCTCCCCCGGGCGCACGAAGTACTCAATCTCCATCTGCTCAAACTCCCGCACCCGGAAGATGAAGTTCCTGGGGGTGATCTCGTTGCGGAAAGCCTTGCCGATCTGGGCGATGCCGAAGGGAAGCTTGCGGCTCGTGGCATCCAGGACGTTCTTGAAGTTGATGAAGATGCCCTGGGCGGTTTCCGGGCGCAAATAGGCCAAGGCCGCCTCCTCCTCCACCGGGCCCACGTAGGTCTTGAACATCATGTTGAAGTAGCGGGGCGGGGTCCAGTCCCCCGGCTCCCCCGTGGCCGGGTCCAACACCCCGGCGGCGGTCATGGCCCCCCCGGCCCGCTCCGGGGAAGCCATCATGGCCTGGACCAGGGCGTGCAGGTTCCCCTCCTCCACCTCCATAGCCCGGTAGAGGCGGGAAAGCACCGCCTCGGGCTGGTCCTTCAGCAGGTGGTCCAGGCGATAGCGCTTCTTGGTGATGCGGTTATCCACCATGGGGTCGGCGAAGGTGGCCTCGTGGCCCGAGTAGTGGAGGACGAGGCGGTGGGTCAGGATGCTGGCGTCCAGGCCCTCCATGTCCTCGCGTTCGTAGACGTTCCGGCGCCACCAGGCTTGCTTGAGGTTGTTCTTGAGCTCCACCCCTAAGGGCCCGTAATCGTAGGTGCCCTGGAGGCCCCCGTAGATCTCCGAGCCTTGGAAGATAAACCCACGCCGCTTGCAAAGCGCCACCAGTTCGTCAAGGGTGCTCGCTGGCATCTTTCCTCCCCAAGGGGCCAAGCCCCGGTTAAAGGGCATCTTACCGGATGGCAAGGCCAAGGTGAGCCGGGGCGCAAACCCACGCCAAGGGAGCCCTTAGGCTAGAATGTGAGGTAGAGGGGAGCATGAACAGGTACGACGACCGCGCCAGGCTGGTCTTTCACTACGCAAGGGAGGAGGGGAGCCGCCTAGGCCACTCCATGATCGGCCCAGAGCACCTCCTCCTGGGCCTGATGCGCGAGGGGGGCACCGCGGCCCGCATCCTCCAGGAGTACGGGGCGAGCCTCGAGGCCATGCGCCGCATGGTGGAGGAGCTGGTGGGCCGGGGTGAGGGGAGCCGCACCGGGGAGCCCCCCGCCATCACCCCCAGGGCGAGGCGGGTCATGGAGCTGGCCAGCGCCGAGGCCCGCAACATGGGCGCCTCCGTCATCGGCACGGAGCACATCCTCCTGGGCATCATCCGCGAGGGGGACGGGATCGCCTACCGCATCCTCTCCCACTTCGCCAAGGACGTGGATGCCATCCGCTGGCGGGTCCTTTCCATGGCCGAGGGCCGGGAGCGGGAGAAACCCGTGAACACCCCCTTCTTGGACGAGTACGGCCGCGACCTCACCAAGGAGGCCCGGGAGGGGAAGCTGGACCCCGTCATCGGCCGGCAGGAGGAGATCAATCGGGTCATCCAGATCCTGGCCCGGCGCACCAAGAACAACCCCGTCCTCATCGGCGACCCGGGGGTGGGCAAGACCGCCATCGTGGAGGGCCTGGCCCAGGCCATCGTGGAAGGCCGGGTCCCCCCCATCCTGCGGGGGGCGCGGGTGGTGGCCATTGACCTCGCCGGGGTGGTGGCGGGCACCAAGTACCGGGGCGAGTTTGAGGAACGCCTGCGCCAGATCATTGAGGAGCTCAAAAACGCCAAGGTCATCGCCTTCATTGACGAGCTCCACACCCTCATCGGGGCCGGGGGGGCCGAGGGGACGTTGGACGCCGCCAACATCCTGAAGCCCGCCTTGGCCCGGGGCGAAATCCAGGTGATCGGGGCCACCACCACCGGGGAGTACCACCGCTACATTGAGAAGGACGCCGCCTTAGAGAGGCGCTTCCAGCCCGTGATCGTCCTGGAGCCCTCCCCGGAGGAAACCCTGGAGATCTTGAAGGGCCTCCGGCCCCGCTACGAGGCCCACCACGGGGTCATCATCCCCGACGAGATCCTGGAGCTTTCGGTCAAAATCGGCATCCGCTCGCTTCCCGGGCGCAACTTCCCCGACAAGGCCATAGACCTCATTGACGAGGCGGCAAGTCGGGTGCGCCTCAACGCCTCCTTGGGCCTCCCCGTGGCCGAGGAGGAGGACGGCACCCCCGTGGTCACCCGGGAGGACATCGAGGCGGTGGTGGACTCCTGGGGCGGGGTTTACGTGGACGACAAGGACGACGAAAAGCTCATGCGCCTGGAGGAGGAGCTCAGGAAGCGGGTGGTGGGCCAGGAGGAGGCCATCCGCGCCCTGGCAAGCGCCCTGCGCCGGGCCCGGGTGGGCCTGGGGGGCCGGACCCGGGTGGCGGCGAGCTTCCTCTTCGTGGGGCAAAGCGGCGTGGGCAAGACGCAGCTGGCCAAGGCGTTGGCGGAGGTGCTCTTCGGCTCGGAGCGGGCCCTCATCCGCTTTGACATGTCCGAGTTCCAGGAGCCCCACTCCATCTCCAAGCTCATCGGGGCCCCGCCCGGCTACGTGGGCTACGAGCAGGGGGGCCGCCTCACGGAGGCGGTGCGCCGTCAACCCTTTAGCGTGGTCCTCCTGGACGAGATAGAAAAGGCCCACCCCGACATCTACAACACCTTCCTCCAGGTTCTGGACGAGGGCCGCCTCACGGACGGCATGGGGCGCACCGTGGACTTCCGGCGGGTGATCCTCATCATGACCTCCAACACTGGCTACAACGTGGGCCCGGCCATCGGCTTCACCGGCAAGGAGGTGGACACCGAGTCCCCCTTGAAGGCCCTCTTCACCCCCGAGTTCCTGGACCGCCTAGACGAGGTGATCCGCTTCCGCCCCCTCACGGAGGAGGAGCTGGTCCAGGTCGCCCGGATGATGCTGGAGGACATCCAGAAGGAGCTGAAGGGCCGCGACATAGAGGTGGCCTTCGCCCCGGAAGTGGCCCGCTTCGTGGTGGAGCAGGCCCCCAAGACGGGAAGCGCCCGGGCCATCCGCGGGGTGATCCGGGAGCGCATAGAAGACCCCCTCTCCCTGGCCCTCCTCAAGAAGCCCACGGGAAGGCTGTACGTGAGCGTGGAGGAGGGACGGCTGGCCTTCCACGAGGTGGAGGGCGAGGAGCTTTTGGTCTAGATGGCGAGCGCCGGGGGGGAAGGGGTTTAAAGGCCCTTCCCCCTCCTTTTGACCATGGCCAAGACCGCATACGTCTGCGTGGAGTGCGGCTACCGCACCCCCAAGCCCCTGGGGCGGTGCCCGGGGTGCGGGGCCTGGGAAAGCTTCCGGGAGGTGGCCCCCACCCCCCCAAGGCGGGAGGCGCCCAAGGAGGCCCCCCTCCTCCCCCTTTCCCGCGTGGAGGAAGGGGAGGAAGGGCGCTTCTCCTCGGGGCTTGCGGAGGTGGACCGGGTGTTGGGCGGGGGGTTTGTCCCCGGGGAGGTGGTCTTGCTGGGGGGGGAGCCCGGGGTGGGCAAGAGCACCCTCCTCCTGGAGATGGCCAAGCGCATGGGGCGGGAGGTGTACTACGTGGCGGGGGAAGAGTCGCCGGGCCAGATCAAGCTCCGGGCCCGGCGGCTTGGCCTAGGGGAGCTTCTCCTCCTCCGGGAAACGCGCTTGGAGCCCCTTTTGGCCCTCTTGGAACGCCAGCCCCCCGAGGCGCTTTTCGTGGATTCGGTTCAGACCATTGAGGCGGGGGGAAGCCCGGGGAGCCTGGTGGCGGTGCGGGAGGCCACGGGGGCCTTCGTGCGCTTCGCCAAGGCCACGGGCACGGCGGTGGTCTTGGTGGGGCACGTGACCAAGGAGGGGGTGGTGGCGGGGCCCAAGAGCGTGGAGCACGCGGTGGACGCCACGCTTTACCTGGAAACCGCCGGGGTCTACCGGGTCCTGAGGAGCGCCAAGAACCGCTTCGGTCCCGTGGGGGAGCTCGGGGTTTTCCGCATGGAGGAAACGGGGCTTTTGCAGGTGAAAAACCCCTCCGAGGCCTTCCTCCTGGAAAGGCCCCTGGGGGTGCCGGGGAGCGCCATCGCCCTCGCCTTGGCCGGGGAGCGGGCCTTGGCCCTCGAGGTCCAGGCCCTGGCGGCCAAAACCCCCTTCCCCGCCCCCCGCCGGGTGGTGCAGGGCCTGGACGGGAGGCGGGTGGACATGGTCCTGGCGGTGCTGGAAAGGCGGCTTGGGCTGCCCTTGGGCAACCTGGACGTGTACGTGAACCTGGCGGGGGGGCTTCGGGTGCAGGACCCGGGGCTGGACTTGGCCGTGGCCCTGGCGGTGTATTCTGCGGTGGTGGGCAAGCCCCTTCCCCCGGACCTGGCGGTGGTGGGGGAAGTGGGGCTATTGGGCGAGGTGCGGAGCGTCATGGGCCTGGAACGGCGGCTTAGGGAAGGGGAGCGGGCGGGGTTTTCCCGCTTCCTCCACCCCGGGAACACCCGTGGCCTGAAGGAGGCGGTGGAGAGGTACCTGGAATGAGCGGCCGGGTCCTTTTGTACCTCCTTTTCGCCTTCTTGGGGTACCAGTTGGCGGTGGGGTTGGAGGGCTTAGGCCTTCTTCCCCGCTCCGCCGGCCTCATATCCCTAAACCGGCTCTATTTGGTCTTGGTAGGCTTCCTTTCGGGCGTCCTCCTCGCCCCCAGATTGGAAGCATGGTGGGAAAGGCGCTTTCAGCACCTAAAACGCCTTCCCCCCGAGGTGCCCGTGGCCCTCACCTTGGGGGCCACCTTAGGCCTCCTCCTCACCGTGCTCCTCACCACCCTCCTTTCCCAGGTGCCGGGCTTTTCCCCTTACCATAGCCTCCTCCTCGCCCTCTTTTTGGTGGGGCTTTTTTCCTATTTGGCCCTGGGCTACCGGGACTACCTGCGCCTGCCCCGGCCGGAACGGGCCAAAGGGGGCAAGGTCTTGGACACCAGCGTCCTGGTGGACGGCCGCATCGCCGAGGTGGCGGCCACGGGGTTCTTGGAAGGGCCCCTCTACGTGCCCCACTTCGTGCTCAAAGAGCTCCAGCACTTCGCCGACAGCCAAGACCCCCTCAAGCGGGCCAAGGGCAGGCGGGGCCTCGAGGCCCTGGAAAGGCTCAAGGAACACGTTGCCCTCGAGGTCCTGGAGGACACCCCCAAAGGGGAAAGCGTGGACGAGAAGCTCCTTTTCCTGGCCCGGGACCTGGGGGCCGCCTTGGTGAGCAACGACCTCGCCCTCCTCCAGATGGCCCGCATCTACGGGGTGAAGGCCCTTTCCGTGCAGGCCCTGGCCCAGGCCCTGAGGCCCCAGCTCCAGGTGGGGGACACCCTTAAGCTCCTCATCCTCAAGGAGGGGAAGGAGCCCCACCAGGGGGTGGGCTACCTGGAGGATGGGTCCATGGTGGTGGTGGATGGGGGGATCCGCTACCGGGGGCAGGAGATTGAGGTGGTGGTGACCCAGGCCATCCAGACCCAGGTGGGGCGCCTCTTCTTCGCCCGCCCCGCCGAGGGCTAGGGGTATAATGCCCCTCGGCCTTGGCCGGCCGAGGAGGTGGAGCTTGAACCTGCACGAGTATCAAGCCAAGGAGATCCTGGCCCGCTTTGGGGTGCCGGTGCCCCCCGGCAAGGTGGCCTACACCCCGGACGAGGCGAAGCGCATCGCCGAGGAGTTCGGCAAGCGGGTGGTCATCAAGGCCCAGGTCCACGTGGGCGGGAGAGGGAAGGCGGGCGGGGTGAAGCTCGCCGACACCCCCCAGGAGGCCTACGAGAAGGCCCAGGCCATCCTGGGCATGAACATTAAGGGCCTCACGGTGAAAAAGGTCCTGGTGGCCGAGGCGGTGGACATCGCCAAGGAGTACTACGCCGGGCTCATCCTGGACCGGGCGCAGAAGCGGGTGGTCCTCATGCTCTCCAAGGAGGGGGGCGTGGACATTGAGGAGGTGGCGGCGGAGCGCCCCGAGGCCATCCACAAGTTCTGGATTGACCCCCACAAGGGCTTCCGCCCCTTTGAGGCCCGGGAGATGGTGAAGCGGGCGGGCCTCGAGGGCAACCTCAACAAGCTGGCCCAGGTCCTGGTGGCCCTCTACCGGGCCTACGAGGGGGTGGACGCCTCCATCGCCGAGATCAACCCCTTGGTGGTGACCACGGACGGCCAGATCGTGGCCGCCGACGCCAAGATCGTCCTGGACGATAACGCCCTCTTCCGCCACCCGGACTTGGCCGAGCTTCGGGAGATTGAGGCGGAACACCCCCTGGAGGTGGAGGCCAGCAACTACGGCTTCGCCTACGTGAAGCTTGATGGCAACATCGGCATCATCGGCAACGGGGCGGGGCTTGTGATGTACACCCTGGACCTGGTGAACCGGGTGGGGGGCAGACCCGCCAACTTCCTGGACATCGGAGGGGGAGCCAAGGCGGAGGTGGTCTACAACGCCCTCAGGGTGGTCCTCAAGGACCCTGACGTGAAGGGGGTCTTCATCAACATCTTCGGCGGCATCACCCGGGCGGACGAGGTGGCCAAGGGAGTGATCCGGGCCCTGGAGGAAGGGCTCCTCACCAAGCCCGTGGTCATGCGGGTGGCGGGCACGGCGGAGGAGGAGGCCAAGAAGCTCCTGGAGGGCAAGCCCATCTACATGTACCCCACGTCCATAGAAGCGGCCAAGGCCATCGTGGCCATGGTGGGAGGTGCGGCGTGATCCTGGTGAACCGCGAAACCCGGGTCCTGGTCCAGGGGATCACCGGCCGGGAGGGGCAGTTCCACACCAAGCAGATGTTGGACTACGGCACCAAGATCGTGGCCGGGGTCACCCCGGGCAAGGGAGGCACGGAGGTCTTCGGCCTACCCGTCTACGACACGGTGAAGGAGGCGGTGGCGAACCACCCCATTGACGCCTCCATCATCTTCGTGCCCGCCCCCATGGCGGCGGACGCCGCCTTGGAAGCGGCCCACGCCGGCATCCCCCTCATCGTCCTCATCACCGAGGGCATCCCCACCCTGGACATGGTGAAGGCGGTGGCGGAGATAAAGGCCCTGGGCATCCGCCTCATCGGGGGGAACTGCCCCGGGATCATCAGCGCCGAGGAGACCAAGATCGGCATCATGCCGGGCCACGTGTTCAAGCGGGGCAAGGTGGGGCTCATCAGCCGCTCCGGCACCCTCACCTACGAGGCGGCGGCCGCCTTGTCCCAGGCGGGGATCGGCACCACCACCACCGTGGGCATCGGCGGCGACCCCGTCATCGGCACCACCTTTAAGGACCTCCTCCCCCTCTTCAACGAGGACCCCGAGACCGAGGCCGTGGTCCTCATCGGGGAGATCGGGGGCTCGGACGAGGAAGAGGCGGCGGCCTGGGTGAAGGAAAACATGAAAAAGCCCGTGGTGGGCTTCATCGGCGGCCGCTCCGCCCCCAAGGGCAAGCGCATGGGCCACGCCGGGGCCATCATCATGGGCAACGTGGGCACCCCGGAGTCCAAGCTCAAGGCCTTCGCCGAGGCGGGCATCCCCGTGGCGGACACCATTGACGAGATCGTGGACCTGGTGAAACAGGCCCTGGGCTAAAGGCCAAAAGGCCCTGGGGCCCCCATCTGGGGGCCCCTTTTCACACCCGTCCCGTGGCCTCCGCCAGGGCCAAAAGCCTCTTTGCGTGCGCCTCCTCAAGCTTCCTAAGCCGGAGCCGCCAGGCCCAGTTTCCCTGGGGCCTTCCCGGGTAATTCATCCGCGCCTCGGACCCCAAGGCCAAAACGTCCTGCACCGGGTAAATGGCAAGCCTGGCCACCGACTCCATCCCCAGGCGCATGAGGGCCCAGGGCACCTCGGTTTCCTCGCCAAAGGCAATCCCCCACTCCGTCAGGTAGCGGGCCAAAAAGTCCCGCTCGTGGGGCGTGGCGGTGCGGTACCAGCCCAAGGTGGTGTCGTTGTCGTGGGTGCCGGTGTAGACCACCACTCGCCCGTGCTCAGGGTAGTTGTGGGGGAGGAAGGGGTTTTCCATCCCGTCGTCAAAGGCGAACTGCAAGACCTTCATCCCGGGAAGCCCAAACCGGTCCCTCAAGGCCTCCACCTCGGGGGTGATCACCCCCAGGTCCTCCGCCAAGATGGGCACCCGGCCGAAGACCTCCTGGATGCGGGCGAAGAGCCTTTCCCCCGGGGCCTTGACCCAGCGCCCCTCCACCGCCGTGGGGCAGGAGGCGGGGATCTCCCAGTAGGCCTCAAAGCCCCGGAAGTGGTCAATCCGCACCAAGTGGAATAGCTCCAAGGCCTTCCGCAGGCGGGCGATCCAGAAGGAAAAGCCTTCCCTTTCCAAGACGTCCCAGCGGTAAAGGGGGTTGCCCCAGCGCTGCCCCGTTTCCGAGAAGTAATCCGGGGGCACCCCGGCCACCACGGTGGGCCTCCCTTCCTCGTCCAGGTGGAACCACTCGGGGTGGGCCCAGACCTCGGCGGAGTCCTCGGCCACGAAGATGGGCATGTCCCCAATGAAGGAGATGCCCATGGCCTCGGCCTCCGCCTTCAGGGCGTGCCACTGGCGGAAGAAGAGCCACTGGGTAAAGGCGTGGAAAGCCACCTCCCCCGCCAAGGCCCCCTCCGCCTCCCTCAGGGCCTTTGCCTCCCGCTTCCGCAGGGGAAGGGGCCAGGCGTTCCAGGGAAGCCCGCCGTGGTGGGCCTTGAGGGCCATGAAGAGGGCGTAGTCCCGAAGCCACCAGGCCTCCTCCTCTTGGAAGCGGGCGAAGGCCTCCCGCTCCTCAGAAGTAGCCTTCTCCTTGAACCCCTGAAAGGCGGCCCTGAGGGCGGGCCACTTCCAGGCGTAAAGGAGGCCGTAGTCCACCCGCCCCTCGGGGAAGCCGGGGTCCTCGAGGCGCAGGAAGCCCCGGGCCTCCAAGGGGCGAAGGTCTATCAGGTAGGGGTTGCCAGCGAAGGCGCTAAAGGACTGGTAGGGGGAGTCACCGTAGCCCGTGGGGCCCAAGGGGAGGACCTGCCAGTAGCGGGCCCCCGCCCCTTGGAGAAAGCGCAAAAAAGCCCGAGCCTCCTCCCCCAGCACCCCCACGCCCCAAGGGCCCGGGAGGCTTGTGGGGTGGAGGAGCAAACCGTACGCGCGGGGCATCATGCCTCCACTCTACCCCGCGCGTGGAAAAGCTTCCAGACCCCTTAGTCCACCTTGTTCCCCTGCTCGTCGTACGCGTAGAAGCCCCGGCCTGTCTTGCGGCCCAAAAGCCCCGCCTGCACCATGCGGCGCAGGAGGGGGGAAGGACGGTACTTGTCGTCACCGAAGCCCTTATGGAGCACCTCCATGATGGCCAAGCAGGTGTCCAGGCCGATGAAGTCGGCAAGCTCCAAGGGCCCCATGGGGTGGTTCATCCCCAGGCGCATGATGCCGTCAATGGCCTCCTTGCTGGCCACCCCCTCCCGCAAGGCCTCTATGGCCTCGTTGATCATGGGCATGAGGAGGCGGTTGGAGATGAAGCCTGGATAGTCCTGGACCTCCAGGGGGGTCTTTCCCATGCGCCTCGCCACGGCCACCACCACATCCCGGGTTTCGGGGGCGGTGAGCTCCCCCCGGATCACCTCCACAAGCCCCATGAGGGGCACGGGGTTGAAGAAGTGCATGCCGATGAAGCGCTCGGGCCGCCCGGAGTAGCGGGCCAAGGCGGTGATGGGGATGGAGCTGGTGTTGCTGGCCAGGATGGCCTCGGGCTTGGCCAAGGTGGAGAGCCGCTCAAAGAGCCGCCGCTTCTCCCCTTCGTCCTCCACGATGGCCTCCACGATGAGGTCAGCGCCCTTCAGCGCTTCCAGGGAGAGGCTGGTGCGGATGCGCCTTAAGGCCTCGTCGTGGGCCTCCTGACTGAGCCGCCCCTTTTCCAAAAACTTCCCCAAGGAGCGGCGGATGGCGGCGAGGCCCCGCTCCAAAAAGCTTTCCGCCACGTCCAAAAGCACCACCTCGTACCCCGCCTGGGCCGCCACCTGGGCGATGCCGCTTCCCATCTGGCCCGCCCCCACCACGCCGATGGTCTTCACTTCCATAGCTCACCTCGGGGGCTATTTTACGTTCACCAGGAGAACCCCCGCTAAGGCGAGCCCCCCGCCCAGGATGGAGAGGGGGGAAGGCACCTCCCCAAGCCAGAGGTAGGCGATGAGGAGGGCGAGCAGGGGGGAGAGGTAGAGGAAGGAGGAGAGCCTCGAGGCCGGGGTTCGGGAAAGGGCGTAGGTCCAGGTGAGGTAGGCCAAGGCCCCGGGGAACACCCCCAGGTACAGGGCGGCCCAAAGGGCGGGCCGAGGAGCCTCCCGCAGGGCCTCGCCCAGCCCGGGGAGGAAGACCAAAAGGGGAAGCGTACCCAAAACCAAGGTGTAGACCGTCATCTCCTCGCTCCGGTAGCGGGCGAAGAGGGGCTTTTGCAAGACGAAGTAAACGGAGGTGGAAAGGGCCGCCAAGAGGATCAGGAAGGCCCCCGGGCTCAAGGCCACGCCCCCACCCTCCCCCCAGGCGATGAGGGCGGAGCCCAAAAGGGCGAGGCCGAAGCCCACGACCCCCCTCGGCCTAAGCCGCTCCCCCAGGAGGAGGTGGGAAAGCAGGGCGGTGAAGACCGGCCCGGTGGCGATGAGGAGGCTCGCCGCCCCGGCGCTAACCGTGAGTTCCCCGTGGACCAAGGCGGTGTGGTACACGGTGATGCCCAAAAGGCCCAAAACAAAAAGGCGGGGTAAGTCCTCCCGCCGGGGCGGGCGGAGGCCAAGGAGGCGGGCGTAAAGGAGAAGAAGGGTCCCCGCCACCAAAAAGCGCAGGAGGACCAAATGCCCTGGGGACAAGCCCTTTAGCCCGGCCCGGATGCCGGCGAAGGCGCTCGCCCAAAAGAGAATGGTGATGAGGGCCGCCCCTAAGGCTTTAGGCTCCATGGGGCACGACCAGGTAGTAGAACCCTTCGTCCAAAAGCCCCCGCTCCAAAAGGGCGTTCACCTCCCGAGCGGAAACCCGGCCGATCCGGTCCTTGAGCTCCGCCAAGGAGAGGTAGCGGCCCGTGTAGAGGTACTCCATCCCCAGGTGGAAAAGCCGGCCCATGGGGGTCTCCCCGGCGAAGACCAAGGCGGTGGCCAAGGGGGTCTTGGTCCTCTCCACCTCCTCCGCCCGCACCCCCTCCCGCCGCAGCCGGGCAAGCTCCTCCTGGAGGACGGAAAGCACCGCCTCCTTGTTCCCGGGGTCCGCCTGCACGTAGGCGTGGAAGAAGCCCGCCCGGTCCGCCTCCTCATGGCCGAAGGAGGCCACCTCCGCCAGACCCCGGTCCACCAGGGCGAAGTGGAGCCTTCCCGAACCCTCCTCCCCCAGGAGGTGGGCCAGGACCTGGGCGGCGAAGCGCGCTTCCTCCTGGTAGGCCACCCCGGGGAAGAGCCCCACCAGGTAAAGGGCCCGAGCCTTCCCGTAGGGCTTTTCCTCTAGGCCCACGGCCGGGGAAAGGGGGGGATAGCGCCGCCCCGCTTCCCCTTCCCGCCAGGAGGCGGTGAGGGCCTCCGCCTCGGCAAGGAGCCGCGCAAAGTCCACCCGGCCCGTGGCGGCCAGGACCATGTTCTTGGGCAGGTAGCGCCGGGCGTGGTAGGCCGCCATCTGCTCCCGGGTGAGGGCGGTGATGCTCTCCTTGGTGCCCAACACGCTATTCCCCAAGGGGTGGTCCCGGAAGAAGCGGGCCCGGGCCCAGTCGTAGGCCATGAACCCAGGGCGGTCCTCGTAGCGGGCGATCTCCTCCAGGATGACCTTTTTCTCCGTGTCAAAGTCCTCTTGGCGCAAGGCGGGACGCAGGAGCTTGGTGAAAAGGGCCAGAAGGTCAAAGGCAAACTCCGGCAACACCGCCCCGTAGTAGACCGTGGCCTCCTCGGAGGTGAAGGCGTTGTACTGCGCCCCCATCCGGTCAAAGGCCAGGTTTACGGAAAGGGCGTCCATCCCCTCGGGCCCCTTGAAGACCATGTGCTCCAGGAAGTGGCTTACCCCGCTTTCTTCCTTGGCCTCGTCCCGGGCCCCTGTCTTCACGAAGTAGCCCAGGGCCACGCTCCTGGCCTCGGGCAAGACCTCGGCGATGACCTTAAGGCCGTTTTTTAGCTCTGCCTCACGAAACATGCCTTACCTCTCCCAAAAGCCCGACCCAGGGGTTCCGGTAGGGGTGCTCCCGCAGGAAGCGGTTCACCGCCTCGAGGCCCGTCCCCTCAATGGCCCCTTCTATCTCCGCCAAGGAGCGGACCCGTCCCAGGTAGAAGAGGTCCCGGGCCATGGAAGCGGCCCGGCTCCTTATGGACTCGTCCGCCATCACCAGGGCGGTCTTCAAACCCACCTTGGCCCGGGCGAGCTCCTCCTCCGCCACCCCTTCCTGCAGGCGTTCCATCTCCCGTAGCATCACCGCCAAGGTCTCCCCCGCCCTTTCCTTGGTGGTGCCGGCGTAGGCCATGAGGAGGCCCTGGCCCTTGACCCCGGCGGGGAAGGCGGAAACGGCGTACACCAGGCCCCGCTTCTCCCGCACCTCGGTGAAGAGGCGGCTCGCCATGCCCCCGGAGAGGACCTCCAGAGCGAGCCGGGCGGCGTAAAACCTGGGGTCTTCCGGCCCCACGTCGGGGTAGGCCAGGCCGATCTGCACCTGGGCCGTGGGCCTTTCCAGGGTAAAGCGGTGGGGTTTGGAAAGCGTTGGCGCCGGGTAAGAGGCCTCCTCTCCCTCCCAGGCCAAAAGGGGCTCGAGGGCCCCAAGGAGGCGCTCCCAGGAAACCCCCCCCGCCACCGCCAGGATGGCCCCCTTGGGGGTGTAGCGCCTCCTGAAGTCTTTCCGCACCGCCTTCGGGCTTGCCCGCTTCAAGCTTTCCTCTTCCCCCAAGGGGTCGCGCCCGTGGGGGGAGAGGAAGACGCGGCGGCGAAGCTCGGAAAAAAGCTTCCGAGCCGGCTGGTCCTCTTGGGAAAGAAGGGCCTGAAGCGCCACGCTCCGCACCGCCTCAAACCCCTCCTCGGGCAAGCGGGGCCGGGTGAGGAGGAGGGCGTAAAGGCGGAAGACCTCCTCCAGCACCTCGGGCAAAAAGGCGGCGGAAAAGGCGGTGTACTCCAACCCCGCCCCGCTACTCCGCCGCACCCCCAAAGCGTCCAAGGCCTCGGCCAAGGCCCGGGCGTCCAGCTCCCCCGCCCCCTTCCAAAGCCAGCCCTCCAGGAGGGTGCTGGCCCCCAAAAGCCCCTCGGGTTCGTTCACCGCCCCGGCGGGGACCAAAAGTTGGAAGGCCACCCCCGGGTAATCCCGTTCCTCCAGGGCCAGGAGGAGGCCATTCGGTAGTCGCTCCACGCGGCTCACAGGCCTAAGGGTATCATGGGGAGCGTGAGGGAAGGGGAACTTCGGGAGAGGCTTCTAAGGCCCCTTCTGCGGGAGCTCAAAGACGGGGCGTTGGACCGGGTGGTGGTGGGGGGTCTGGAAAGCCTGGTGCAAAACCTGGCCCGGCCCTTCCCCGAGGTCCAGCGGCTCTTCCAGGGCTACGGGGCCAAAACCCCCGAGGCGCGGAAAGAGGTCCTGGAGGCCGCCATCCGCCTCCTCCAGAATGGCCTTCCCCAGGCAAAACCCCAAACCCCTCCCCCTTCCCGCCTGGGCCTCGAGGACCCCGCCCACCGCCTCGCTCCCCCGCAAAGCCGCAAGAAGCTCTCCGAGCTCGGCCTCCACACGGTGCGGGACGTGCTCCAGTACTACCCCCGCCGCTACGAGGACCGGCGCGCCCTGCCCGGGGTGCGCTTCCTGGAGGACGGGAAGAAGGCCACCTTGCAGGTCAAGGTCCTCAGCAAGGAACTCATCAAAACCCCCAAGAAGGGCATGCAGGTGGTGCAGGTGAAGGCCCAGGACGCCTGGGGCTTTCGGCTCACCCTGGTCTGGTTCAACCAGCCTTGGGTCCTTTCCCAGGTGGAGGAGGGCGCCACCCTCATCGTCACCGGCCGGGTGCAGCGGCGGGGGGGCGTGCAGCTTTTCGTGGAGCACTTTGAGGACGAGGGCACGGAGTCCCTTTCCACCGGGCGCATCGTCCCCATCTACCCCGCCAAGGAGGGGATAAGCCAGGCGTTCCTCCGGCGCACGGCGCAGCGGGCCCTGGAACTGGCCCTGCCCCTGCCCGACCCCTTGGGCCCCTACCGGGAGGCGGAGGGGCTAGAGGACTACAACAGGGCCCTCAAGAACATCCACTTCCCCGAGGACGAGGAGGCGCTCAAGCGAGCCCTTTTGCGGCTCAAGTTTGACGAGTACCTCCTCCTGGAGCTCAAGGCCCTCCTGGACGCCGGGGGGATGGTCCTGGGCCGGAGCTTCCGGGTGGAGGCGGCCTGGGTGGAAACCTTCAAAAAGGCCCTTCCCTTCCCCCTCACCCGGGCCCAGGAAAGGGTCATGGGGGAGATCGCAAAGGACATGCAAAGCCCGAGGCAGATGGCCCGCCTCCTCCAGGGCGACGTGGGCTCGGGGAAGACGGTGGTGGCGGCCTTCGCCCTCTACCTGGCGGCGCAAAACGGGGCGCAGGGGGCCCTCATGGCCCCCACGGAGATCCTGGCGCGGCAGCACTTCCAAAACCTCACCCGTTACCTCTTCCCCCTGGGGGTGCGGGTGGAGCTCCTCCTGGGCTCCATGACCCAGAAGGAGAAGGAGGCGGCAATCGGGCGCCTAAGCCGAGGGGAGGCCCAGGTGGCGGTGGGCACCCACGCCCTCATCCAAGAGGGGGTGGCCTTTAGGGACCTGGGCCTCGCCGTGGTGGACGAGGAGCACCGCTTCGGGGTGCTTCAGCGGCGGGCCCTCCTGAAGATGGCCCAGCACCCCCCCGACGTCCTGGTGATGTCCGCCACCCCCATCCCCCGCTCCTTGGCCCTCACCCTCTACGGGGACCTGGAGGTGAGCCTCCTGGACGAGATGCCCCCCGGGCGCACGCCCGTGAAGACCAAGGTCCTGCCCCACCGCCTGCGCCTCCAGGCCTACGCCTTCGCCCGGGAGGAGGTGAAGAAGGGCCACCAGGTCTTCGTGGTGGCGCCGGCCATTGAGGAGAACGAGGAACTGGACCTCAAGGCGGCGAAAAGCCTGTACGAAGAGCTCAAGGCCCTCCTCCCCGAGGTGCGCATGGCCCTCCTCCACGGCAAGATGCCCGCCCGGGAGAAGGAGGAGGTCATGGAAGCTTTCCGCCAAGGGGCCTTTGACCTCCTGGTGTCCACCACGGTGATAGAGGTGGGGGTGGACATCCCCAAGGCCACCCTCATCATCGTGGAAAACGCCGAGCGCTTCGGCCTCGCCCAGCTCCACCAACTCCGGGGCCGGGTGGGGCGGGGAGGCCTCGAGGGCTACGCCATCTTCCTGGCGGGGGAGGCGAGCCAGAGGACCCTCAAGCGCCTCAAGGTCCTGGAGGAGTCCACGGACGGCTTTTACATCGCCGAGGTGGACCTGAAGCTAAGGGGGCCCGGGGAGCTTAGGGGCACGCGGCAGTCCGGCTACCCCGAGCTCAAGCTTGGCGACCTGGCGGAGGACACAGCGATCATTGAGCGGGCCCGGGCCTTGGCCAAGCGGATCCTCGAGGCCGACCCCGACCTCTCCCGCCCCGAGCACCAGGCCCTAAAGGCGGAACTCAAGGCCCAAGCCGAGCGCATTGGCTTTAGGGAAGTGATCTGATGCGGGCCCTCCCCCACCCCCACCTCCCCGCCTTCTTCTCGGAAGGAGGGGCCTTGCGGGCCCGGGCCCTGCAGGAATACCTCCTGGCCCTTCGGGAGGTCTACGCCCGCTACGCCCCCCTCCCCCCCGTGGCCCTTTACGTCCTCTCGGAAAAGGAGTGGCGGGCTTCGCTTCCCTACCCCTACGGCCTTCCCTTCCAGCACGCCGGGCTCGAGGGCCTGGCCCTTTACACCCCCCTCACCTATCCGGAAAGGCTCGTGCACCGCCTGCGGGAGGCCCTTCTGCCCCTGGGCCCCCCTCCCGGGGAGATCCCCGCCTTCCTGGACCTCAACCTGGGGCACGAGTACGCCCACGCCGTCCAGGTGGCCTGGCGGCTCCGCACGGGGGCCAGGTGGCTGGACGAGTTCTTCGCCAACTACCTCTTCCTGCTGGCCCTCAAGGAGGCCAGGCCCCACCTGGCGGACCTCCTCCTCGCCTGGAGCCGCCACCTGGCCCGCCTCACGCCCCCAAGGAAAAGCCTTTCCGCCTACGAAAGGCGGCGAGGAGGGCTGGAAGGGGCACTTTGGTTCCAGGCCCAGTTCACCCTGAAGGCGGAAGGGCTCCTCCAGGAGGACGGCGACCGCCTCTTAAGGGCCTTTTTGGCGGAGGCCCCCCTGGACCGCAGGAAGGGCCACCGCCTGCTTTTGGCGCTATATCCCGGGCTAAAGGACTGGTTCGCCGGCTTTGGCCTTAAGGGCGCACCCGAGGGGGCACCTTCCCCTCCGCCAGGCCCCTGAGCCAGTCCAAGAAGCTCACCTCCCCCACCTTCGCCGTGTAGAGCTCGGGGCGGGGCAGGATGCAGTGCTGGCCCCCTGGGGCCAGGTAGAAGGTGTAGTTTTCCGCCTGGGCGGGGCGGAGCACCGCCTCCAAAGCTTTTTGCGCCCATTCCCGCGCGGTGGCCTCGGAAGGGGTGGCCTCCCCCTTCATGAGGCCGTAGAAGAAGATCTGGGTGCCGTCCAGGACCGTGGTGTACTGGGCCAAGACCGCCTTGGGGTAGCCTTTGGCCAAGGCCAGGTAGATCTGCCACACCTCGGGGTTCGCGGAGAGGCCGGGCAGGTCGGGCAGGCGCGGGTTCCAGCGGGCGAAGCCGGGGAAGCCCTCCGTGCGCACCCCCACCCCGGCGTCCCCGCAGACGGCCACCTGGGCGTTCTTGTAGGTGGAAAGCACCTTGTCCGCCCAGAAGACCGCCCCGTAAGCCCCGGCGCTACACCCGGTGACGAAGACCCGCTCCGGGTCGGTGTGGTTCTTGAAGACGTACTCCAGCACCGCCTGGACGTTCCGCGCCCCCTGGTGGTGGACCCTAAAGCCCCCGTAGTCCACCGTGGCCCGGCCCACGTGGAGGTCCCCGGTGCAGTAGGGGATGAAGACGTGGGTCCAGCCGTAGAAGGGGTTGGCCACGCTGATGCGGTTGTAGATGCCTTGGGCGAGGGCGAGCTCCTGCGTGTCCACCCGCTTGCGGTAGGTGCGGCTTTCCGGGCCGCAGGTGGCGGCGTCCCAGCAGGCCCCACCCCCCTGGAAGTCCAGGACCACCTTCCTGGGGTCCCCTGGGCTCACGTAAAAGCGGTAGGGAGACCCGTCGGCGCAAACCCCACCCGGCACCTCCACCGCCTGCCAAAGGGCAAGCCCCTGGGCCAAGGCCAAACCCAAAAGCCAAAGGAGGGCGATAAGCCGCTTCATTTTCACCTCCACCCCCAGTCTAAAAGAGGGCTTAGACCGGGTCAAGAAAAGGTGGGCCGAGGACCGCCCCTAGGAGAACCTTGTCCTTACGCTCCCGGTTATCCGGAGCATTTTTGTTAGCCCCCTGACCGGAAGGCACGGCGCCCCCTCGAGGCCCTGCGCCGGCATTCACCCCAGGGCCAGCCCGGAACTCTCCTCCCTAGGCCCACTCCACCCGGCTCCCGGAAGGGTGCTTGCGCACCCGAAGCCTGGCGGGAAGACGCTCCGCCAGGGCCTCCACGTGGGTCACGATGCCCACGAGCCTCCCCCGGGTGGGGAGGCTTTCCAGGACGGCCGCCACCCCCTCGAGGGCCTCCGGGTCCAGGGTGCCGAAGCCCTCGTCCAAAAAGAGGGCCCCCAGGCGGCCCCGGGAGAGCTCCTCGGAAAGGGCCAGGGCCAAGGAGAGGCTCGCCAGGAAGCTCTCCCCCCCGGAAAGGGTCTTCACCGGGCGGCGGGCCTCGGTCCAGAGGTCATACACCTCGTACTCGTCTCCCTTGCCCAAGAGGCGGTACCGCCCCCCGGAGAGGGTGGCAAGAAGGGCATCCGCCCGCTCCACCAGGCTCCTTTGCCTTAGGCCCAGGAGGTAGGCGGGGAAGTTGTTTTCCTGAAGGTCGCGGGCCAGCTTGTCCCATAGGTCCACCTCCCGCACCACCTCCGCCAGGCAACCCTCCAACTCCCGGCGGCGCTCAAGCCTTTCCCGCAGGGCCTTCACCCGGTCCCGCAGGACGGCCACCTCCCCCTGGAGCTCCCCAAGCCGCCCCCGCGCCTGGTCCAAGGCTTCCTTTGCCGCCTCGAGGCGGGTGCGGGCCTCCTCCAAGGGAATGTCGGGCAAGGGAGGCAAGGCCTTCAGAAGGGCCTCCACCTCAGCGAACTCCTCCTCGTGGGCCTTGAGGCGGTTCCGCAGGGCCTCCGCCTCCTCGGGAGGGAGGTAGAGGGTTCTCGCCTCCTCCTCGGGCATGAGGCCTTGGACCAGGGCTTCCGCCTCGGCCAGGGCCTTTGCCTGCTCCTCCCTTTTGGCCCGCAGGGCGGCGAGGTCCCGGCGCAACCCCTCCTCGGCCTCGGCGAGAACCCTATCCTGGGCCTCCCTTTCCTCCAGGTCCCGCACCGCCTGGCCGAGGGCCTCCAGGTAACCCCCCACCCCCCTGCCCCCGGTAACCTCCAGGAGGTACCGGTAGAGCCCAGCCCCTAGGGCGGCCTTCTCCTCCCTCAAGGCCGCCAAGGCGGCCCGGGCCTCGGCGAGGAGGACCTCCGGCTCCCCCTCCCGGTGCAGGCGGAGGCGGGCCTCCTCCGCCCGAAGCCCCTCCACCTCCTTCTCCTTGGCCTTCACCTCACCCCTCAGCTCCTGGTAGCGGTCCCGGAGGGCCTCTAAGGCCCTCTGTGCCTCGGCGTGGGCCTTCTTTAGGGCCTCGAGGTCCCCGGGCCTGGGCCCCACCCCGAGCCCCTCCAGGGCCTCCTCCTTGGCCGAGACCGCCTGACGGAGGCGCCCAAGCTCCGCCAGAACCTCCCTTAGCGCCCTTTCCAGGACCCGCCGCCGCGGGACCAGGTCCACCCCCTCCGGCCTTGGGGGCAGGGTGTGGACGAGCCCCCCGCAAAGGGGGCAGGGCTTGCCGGGCTCCAGGAGGTCATGGTAGGCCAATAGCCCCTGCCGCCTCTCCTCCAGCTCCAAAGCGGCGAGCTCCCCTTCCAGCCGCGCCTTTTCCCCCTGCAAGCGGTCCAAGGCCTCCTTTAGGGAGGAAAGCTCCTCCTTTAGCGCGCGGGCCTCCGCCCCCTTCAGGGCCTCGGCCAGGGCCTCCACCTCCTCCCGCTTCGCCTTGCCCTCCGCCTCCACCTCCTTTAGCGCTTCCCTAAGCTGGGCCAAGGCCGCCTCCCCCGCCAAGCGCCGCTTCCTGGCCTCGGCCCAAGCCTCCAGGGCCCGCACCTCCCCTTCCAGACGGGGTTCCTCGTCCAGAAGGGCCTCCAGGGCCTCGGGGTCCAGACGGGGGCTTGGGTGCTCCTTCACCCCCACCCGGCGCCAGAGGACCTCCAAGGCCTTCAGTTCTTGGGCCTTCAGGAGGGCTTCCTTCGCCTCCCGCAGGGCCTCGGGATGGAAGGCCAACGCCTTCCGCTTCCCTTCCAGCTCCGAAAGCCTCCCCTCAAGCTCCCCAAGCCCCGCCTCCGTGGCCCGCAGGGCGGCCTCCTTCTCCCGGTAGGCCTCCCAAAGGCGCAGGGCCCGAGCGGCCTCCTCCGCCCGGGCCAGGCGCTTCCGCAGATCCTCCATGGCGGAGGCCTCTCCCAAAAGGCGCTCCCTCCTCGTCTCCAAGTGGTGGCGCCTTTCCAGGTGTTGGAAGAGGGTCTCCGCCTCCTTGGCCTCCCTTTCCAGGCGCTCCACCGCCTCCCCAAGCCTTTCCGCCTCCGCCTCCCTATGGGCAAGCGTCCCCTCCAAGGCCTCCAGCGCCTCGAGGGTGGCGTCCTCGAGGGTCTTTAGCTCCCCCTCCAGCCGCCCCTTCTCCTCCAGCAGGGAGGCCCGCCGGGAAGCCGCCTTCTCCCGGGCCTTCTCCAGCCTCGCAAGCTCAAATAGGTCCAGGAGGATGCGCCTTCGCTCCTTGGCCTCCCCCTTCAGGAAGCGGTCAAACTCCCCTTGGGGCAGGAGGAGGGCCCGGGTGAAGGCCTCGTAGGAGAGGCCCAGGAGGTTTTCTATCCCTTGGTTCAGCTTCTCCAGGGTTTCAAAGGGCACCAGGCGTTCCCCGTCCCCTCCCAGTTCAAAAAGCCGCCCCTCTCCCTTCCTGCCCCGCACCCGCTCCACCCGGTAGACCCGCTCCCCCACCTGGAAGGTGAGGCGCACCCGGGCCTCCCCCAAGGCGGGGTGGACCAGGTCCGCCACGTTGCGGCCCACCCGGGGCACGCGGCCGTAAAGGGCGAAGGCCATGGCGTCTAAAAGGGTGCTCTTGCCGCTCCCCGTGGGCCCGGTGATGGCGAAGAGCTCCACATCGGAAAAGTCCACCTCCTGCCGCTCCCGGTAGGGGCCAAACCCCTCAAGCTCCAAGCGCAAGGGCCTCAAGCTCCACCTCCGTGAGCACCTGCTTTAGACCTTGCAGAAGCCCTTCCTCCTTGCGCCCCTTTTCCTCCAGGTAGCGGGCGTAGGCCTCGAGGAGGCCAAGCTCCGCCCCCCCTTCCCCCTGGAGCTCCTCGGGCGAGACCCCCGCCCCCTCCACGGCGAGGAGGTTGGGCAGGGCCTGGAAGAGCCTCTCCCGCACCACAGCGGAAAGCCTCCCCTCCACCACGAGCCTCAGGTAGCCGGGAAAGCCCCTTAGCTCCTCCAGCCTCCCATCCAGGTCCTTCGGGGAAAGGCGGTAAGTCCTTAGGGGCTTGCCCCAACGCTCCCGGATGGGGTGGACCTTGGGAGGCCCCGAGGGGGGAAGCTCCACCAAAAGCGCCCCCCGCTCCGCCTCCTCCCCCTCGCCGAAGTCCAACTGGATTAGGCTTCCCGAGTACCAGGCCAAAGGGGCCTCGGAAACCGCCTGTTGGCGGTGGATGTGGCCCAAGGCCACGTACCGGGCGGAAAGGGGCAAAAAGGCGGTGGGCACGGCGTAGGCCTCGGAAAGGTGGAAGGCGAACTCCCCTCCCCCAGGCCGCGCCCCCACCACGGCGAAGTGGCCCAGCATCAGGGGGCTCGCCAGGTTGTCCAGGATGCGGCGCATGCTTTCGGCGTAGGTCTGGTGGCGCCCCTCCGCCTCCTGCCAGAGCTTTTTCATGAGTACCCTCTCGGACACGAAGGGCAGGAGGGCCGCCCCGACCCCCAGGACCTGCACCACCCCCCCTTCCTCGCGGAAAAGGGGCCGGCCCCGCACCGTGGCCCCCGCCAGGGCGAGGAGGGGGGAAAGGGCCTCGAGGCGCTCCTTGGGGTCGTGGTTGCCGGCGATCACCAGGGCGGGGACCCCAAGCTCCCTCAGCCTCAGGAAAAACTCCACCGCCAAGGCCTCCGCCTCCGCGGAAACCTGGGGCCGGTCAAAGAGGTCCCCCGCCACCAGAACGAGGTCCACCCGGTCCTTCCTGACGATTTCCAAAAGGTCCTTCAAGGCCTGTGCGATCTCCGGGGTGCGGTCCACGCCTCTTAATACCTTTCCCAAGTGCCAGTCCGCCGTGTGAAGAAGGCGCACGGCACCCATTATGCCTTAGTGGGCGTGGCCGTGGTCGGGAGGCCTACCCCGCCCGCCCCGAAAGGCCAAGGCCGCCACCAAGGTGGTGAGGGGAACCGCCAGGAGAAGCCCCAAGGAGCCGAGCACCATGCTGGCGATCTCCGCCGCAAAGGGCTCGGTGTTTAGGAGAAAGCGCAAGGGGGTGGGGTCCCTGGTGAGGAGGAGGAAAAGGGGCAAGGACCCGGCGGCGTAGGCCAGGACCAGGGTGTTCACCAGGCTCCCAATGTGGTCGTAACCCACCTCCATCCCCCGGCGGTAAAGCTCCCCCACGCCCCAGCGGGGGTTGGCGTGGCTCAGGGCCTGGACCACCGCCGCCTGGGTCACGGTGACGTCGTTCAGGGCCCCCAAGGCCCCCACCACCACCCCCGCCAGGTAGAGGGAAACCAGGTCCACCCCGCCCCACTGCCGGAGGAGAAGGGCCTCCTCCGAGGCCAGGCCGGTGAAGCCCATGGCCCGGGTGAAGAGGAGGGCGAGCCCCAGGACGAAGGCCACGGAAAGGAGCGTGCCCAAAAGGGCGGCGGTGGTCTTGCGGTTCACCCCGTGCACCAGGTACAGGGTGAGGAAGAGGACGCCCACGCTCCCCGTAAAGGCGTAAAGGAGGGGATTTCCCCCCGCGGCCACCCGCGGCACCACGAAGTAGACCACCACCAGGAGGCTCAAGAAGGTGCCCAAAAGCCCCCTAACCCCCTTCCCCCGCCCGAGGAGAAGGGCAAAGAGGGCGAAAAGGCCAAGGAGAAAGGCGAGGTGGGGAAGCCTGTCGGGCTCCGTGACGTAAAGCCGCTCCCCTTCCCGGTAGAGGACCACCCGCTCCCCCGCCCGGAAACCCCCCCCGTCCGCGGGCAGGAGGGCTTCCACCCGCTTCCCCTCCACCAGGACCTCCGCCACGCCCCTTCCCGGGTCCAGGGCCAGGATGCGCCCCAGGAGATACCCTCCTTCCGCCCAAGCGGGGAGGAGCAAAAGCACGAGCATAGGCCAAACCCGCATGCCCCCACTTTAGCCCCCGAAGATGAAAGGCGGTTTTCACCTGGGGTATCCTGGGGGCATGGAGCGGGCCACCAAGCAAAGGCGGGCCATCCGGGAGGCGTTTCTGGAGGCCAAACGACCCCTTTCCCCCCAGGAGGTCTTGGCTTTAGCCCGGCGGAAGGTGCCCTCCTTGGGCCTCGCCACCGTCTACCGCAACCTGAAGGCCTTGGTGGAGGAGGGCTTCCTCACCCCCGTGGCCTTGCCCGGGGAGCCCCCCCGGTACGAGCCCGCAGGCCTGGAGCACCACCACCACTTTTTCTGCCGCCGCTGCGGCCGGGTTTTTGAGCTTTTGGGGTGCGAGCTCGCCCTCACCCACCTACCGCCGGGCTTCCAGGCCGAGGGCCACGAGGTCACGGTCTATGGCCGTTGCCCGGAGTGCGCCATATAATCGTTGCGATGGCCAAGCGGAAGCCCGCGAAGCCCGCCCAAGGTCCCGAGCGCGAGGGCCAGGCCGCCCTCTTGGGAGGGCTGGCTTTTTTCCTGCTTTCCCCCTTCTTCCCCTGGAACACGGGGGCGGTGGGGGAAACCTTGAGCGCCTTCTACCGGGCGGCGGGCTTGCCGGGTTATTTGCTTCCCCCAAGCCTCGCCCTGGTGGCCCTGGCCCTTTACCGGCAAAAGCCCCTAAAGCCCCTCCTCCGCCACCTCTTCTTCCTCTACCTCCTCGCCTTTAGCCTCCTCCCCCTGGCGGGGCCCTTGGCGGGGGACGTGGGCCAAGGGGTTCGGGGTTTCCTCGAGGCCCGGGCGGGGGCCTTGGGCCTAATCCTTTCCCCCCTCCTGGCCAGCGCCGTCTTGGACCTTTGGCTTGGGCAAAGGCCTTTTTCCCTCCTCCTAAGGGGGCTCCGCATGGGGGTGGAAGGGGTGCGGCGGGCCCGCCACGCCCTAAAGGCCCTCCTCTTGCGGCAACGGATCCGGGCCCTAGCCCGGCTTTACCCGGAGCACACCGCCCTCCACACCCTGGGCAAAACCCTCACCCCCGAGGAGCTCCCCGGGGTGGAGGGAGCGCTCCGGGCCTTCTTGGAGGAGCGGGTGGCGGAGCTAAGGCGCCAACTGGAGGCGGACCAAAGGCCCCTGGAGCCCAACCTCCTCGCCCTGGAAAACGCCCTCAAAACCCCCCTCCCGGGGGAGGGCCCCTTGCGGGAGGCCCTGGAGGAACGGCGCGCCGCCTTGCACCTCGAGGCCCAGGCCCTTAGGGCGAGGCTCCAGGCCCTAAAGGCCATCCCCCGGCTCCGCCCTTCCCTAAAGGGGCTCCTCCTTGGGCAAAGGCTGCGGGAGGCGCGGCGGGCCCGGTTCGCAGAGCTCGCCGGCTTGGTGGAGGACCTGGAAAGGCGCCAGGAGGAGCTCGCCCGCTTCTTCCCCTTCCTCACCGCTCCCAAGGAGCTCCAGGCGGAGGCCCTCAAGGCCCTCCTCACGGGCAACCCCCCGCCCAGGCCCTCCCAGGCGCAAACCAAGCCCGAGCCGGCCCCCGACCCCGAGCCCTTTGACCTGGACCTGGTCTTCCCCGAGCCCGCTCCACCCCCCAAGGAGCCGCCTAAGCCCCAAGGGGAGGCCCGGGTGGCGGTGGCGCCCAGCACCGCCCTCACCCTGCCCACCCCCGGGCTTTTGGACCCCCCGGAGCCCAAGGGAAGCGTCCGCGCCCTGGAGGAGGAGGCGGAAAGGCTCAAGCGGGCCATCGCCGAAACCCTCAAGCAGTTCGGCGTGCAGGCGGAGGTGGTGGGCCACGCCCGGGGGCCAAGCGTCACCCGCTACGAGCTCCTCCCCGCCCCCGGGGAGAAGATCAGCCGCATCCAAAGCCTGCAGAACGACCTGGCCCGGGCCCTGGCGGTGGGGGCGGTGCGGATTGAGGCCCCCATCCCCGGGAAGAACACCGTGGGGCTAGAGGTGCCCAACCCCAAGCGGGAGCTGGTGCGCTTCTCCGAGGCGGTTCTTTCCCCAAGCTTCCAACACGCCAAGGCCCTTCTGCCCCTCGTCCTGGGCAAGAGCATTGAGGGGGAGATCTGGGTACGGGACCTGGCCAAGATGCCCCACCTCCTCATCGCCGGCTCCACGGGAAGCGGCAAGAGCGTGGCCATCAATGTCCTCATCGCAAGCCTCCTCTTCAAGCACCTCCCCACCACCTTGCGCCTCCTCCTCATTGACCCCAAGATGGTGGAGCTCACCCCCTACGAGGGCATCCCCCACCTGGTGCGCCCCGTGGTGACGAGCCCCGAGGAGGCCGCCGGGGTCTTGCAGGGGGCGGTGGCCCACATGGAGAGGCGCTACCGCCTCATGAGCCAGGTGGGGGCCAGGAACCTGGAGCAGTACAACGCCAAGATGGAAAAGGAGGGCGGGGAAACCCTGCCCTATCTGGTCATCGTGGTGGACGAGCTCGCCGACCTCATGATGACCGCCCCCAAGGAGGTGGAGGCGGCCATCCTGCGCCTGGCCCAAATGAGCCGGGCCACAGGGATGCACCTCGTCCTCGCCACCCAGCGCCCCAGCGTGGACATCCTCACCTCCCTCATCAAGGTGAACATCCCCGCCCGCCTGGCCTTCGCCGTGGCCAGCGGCTTTGACTCCCGCACCATCCTGGACACGCAAGGGGCGGAAAAGCTCATCGGCCAAGGGGACGCCCTCTTCCACCAGCCCGGCCTCACCAAGCCCGTGCGCCTCCAGGTGCCCTACCTCTCCGAGGAGGAGGTGGCCCGCCTCGCCGGCTTCCTCCGGGGGCAAAGCTTTGAGGACCGCTTCGCCGAGGCCTACGGGGCCGACTTTGAGCCCCCCAAGGCCCCGGAGGGCACCGGGTCGGGAGAGGTGGACTTCTCCGACCCCCTTCTGAGGAAGGCGGCGGAGATCGTGGTGGAGGAGGGCTACGGCTCGGTGAGCCGCCTGCAACGCCGGCTTTCCATCGGCCACGCCCGCGCCGGGAAGCTCATGGACGCCCTCGAGGCCATGGGCATCGTGGGCCCCCCCAAGGGCTCCAAACCCCGGGAGGTCCTCATCACCAAGGAGCAACTCAAGGACTTCTTCGGCTAGGGGTGTGCTATCATGGCCCCTTGTGGAAGCGGTGCCGGGCGGGCGCTGGGTAGCGGAGATTTACGGCTGCGATCTGGACGTGCTGGAAAACCCCAAGATGGTGGAGGCGGCCCTCTTGGACGCGGTGATGCGCCTGGGGGCCCCTAAGGACTCGGCCCAGTCCGTGGTCTACAAGTTCCACCCCCAGGGGCTTTCCGCCGCGGTGGTGAGCCCGGTGGCGGCGGTGATGATCCACACCTGGCCCGAGGACAACGCCTCCGCCACCTTGGACCTCTACTTCTACCGCGACGGTGTGGACCCGGAAGAGGTGCTCAAGGGCCTTTCCCGGGCCTTCGGAGCCAAGCAGGAGTCCGCCTTCCGCTACTGGCGGGGCACGGACCACGCCATCCGGCGCCGGGGCTTCGGCGGCCAAGGAGGTTAGGTATGGACTACGGCATGTACTTCTTTGAGCACATCACCCCCTTTGAAACCATGGTGCGGCGTATGGAGCGGGTGATCGCCTCGGGCCGCACCCGCTACCAGGACTACTTCCTCTTTGAGAGCAAGGGCTTCGGCAAGGTGCTGGTCCTGGACAAGGACGTGCAGAGCACGGAAAAGGACGAGTACATCTACCACGAAACCCTGGTCCACCCCGCCATGCTCTCCCACCCCGAGCCCAAGAGCGTGCTCATCGTGGGGGGCGGGGAAGGGGCCACCCTGCGGGAGGTGCTCAAGCACCCCACGGTGGAAAAGGCGGTGATGGTGGACATTGACGGGGAGCTGGTGGAGCTGGCCAAGGCCCACATGCCCGAGTGGCACCAAGGGGCCTTTGACGACCCCCGCGCGGTCCTCATCATTGACGACGCCCGAGCCCACCTGGAAAAGACCCGGGACACTTACGACGTGGTGATCATTGACCTCACCGACCCCGTGGGGGAGGACAACCCGGCCCGCCTCCTCTACACCGTGGAGTTTTACCGCCTGGTGAAGGCCCACCTGAACCCGGGGGGGGTGATGGGGATGCAGGCGGGGATGATCATGCTCACCCACCACCGGGTCCACCCCGTGGTCCACCGCACGGTGCGGGAGGCTTTCCGCTACGTGCGGAGCTACAAGAATCACATCCCGGGCTTCTTCCTCAACTTCGGCTTCCTCCTGGCCTCGGACGCCTTTGACCCCGCCGCCTTCTCGGAGGGGGTCATGGAGGCCCGCATCCGGGAACGCCGCCTGGCCCTGCGCCACCTGAACGCCCACTACCTCGAGGCCCTGTTCGTCCTGCCCAAGGACCTCCAAGAGGCTTTGGACCAGGAGGAGATGGTCTCCACCGACGCCAACCCCTTCTACGTCACCCCCGAGGGGGACGCCCGCCAGGCCCCCTACCTGGGCTAAGCCTTCTCAGGGAAAAACGGGGTAGAGTGAGTTCATGCCGCGCGCCATCGTTCTCGTGGTGGTGGTCCTGGCCCTTGTGGGCCTGGGCTGGATCCTGTGGGGGCCTAAGGGCAAGGCGGGGCTGGACCCCGCCCAAGGGGCCCGCTTCGCCTTGGGGTCTCTGAACGCCCCCGTGGTGGTGGTGGACTTCTCCAACTACCTCTGCCCCCACTGCCAAAACCACGCCCTAAACGTCCTTCCCCGGCTCAGGGCGGAATACATAGACACCGGCAAGGTGCGCTACCTCTTCCGCGACTTCCCCTTCCCCGGGCAAGAAAACGTCATCCGGGCGAGTGAGGCCGCCGCCTGCGCCCATGAGCAGGGGCGCTACTACGAGTACCACGAGGTCCTCTTCCGCTCTGCGAGCGCCTGGGGCAACCTCGCGGGCGGGGTCCTGGACCGCTACCTGGTGGACCTGGCGGGGCAGATGGGCCTGGACACCCAAGCCTTCCAAGCCTGCCTGACCTCCGGGCGGCACCGGGACGGCGTCTTGGCTGACCAGAAGCTGGCCAACGACCTCGGCCTCACCGGGACCCCCACCTTCTTCATCGCCGGGGAGAAGCGCACGGGCTTCCTCCCCTACGAGGAGTGGAAGGCCCTCTTGGACAAGGCGCTTTCCCAAAAATAGACCAAGCGGTGTAGGGGCGGGGGAAGCACACCCCCGCCCCTTCCCTCCGCCTTTGCTACCCTTGGGGCATGGAGGCCCTCTGGGTAGCCACCGCCTTCGCCCTGGGCCTTTTCGCCACCCGGCTAGGCCTCCCCCCCTTGGTGGGCTATCTTGGGGCGGGGTTTGGCCTCCACGCCCTGGGCCTGCGGGAAACGGACTTCCTGCACCACGCGGCGGAGATCGGCGTTCTGCTCCTCCTCTTTAGCCTGGGGCTTAAGCTCCGGCCCAAGGACCTCCTGGACCCCAGGGTCCTGGGGGTGGGGGGGCTTCACCTCCTCCTCTTCGCCCTTCTGGCCCTGCCCTTCGCCGGGCCCTTTCCCCTTGCCCTGGCCCTGGGCTTTTCCAGCACGGTGCTGGTGGCCAAGCTCCTGGAGGACAAGCGGGAGCTCACCACCTACCACGGCCGCCTGGCCATCGGCATCCTGGTGCTGCAGGACCTGGTGGCGGTGGGCCTCCTGACCCTGGTGGGCGGCGGCGGCGTGAGCCCTTGGGCGCTTCTCCTCTTCCTTTTCCCCCTCCTCCGCCTCGGAGTGGCCTGGCTTTTGGAAAGGAGCGGGCACGAGGAGCTTTTGGTCCTCTATGGCCTGGGGCTTGCCCTTTTGGGAGGGGAAACCTTCCGCCAGGTGGGCTTGTCCCCGGAGCTCGGGGCGCTTCTCACCGGCACCCTCCTTTCCGGCCACGCCAAGGGCACGGAGATGGCCAAGGCCCTCTGGGGCCTAAAGGAAGCCTTTTTGGTGGCCTTCTTTCTGAACATCGGCCTGCGGGAAGGGCTACAGGGGGTGGAGGCGGGCCTGGTCTTGGGCCTCCTTCTCCTTTCCCTCCTTAAAGCCCCCCTTTTCTTCCTCCTCTTCCTCCTTTTCGGCCTCCGAGCCCGCACCGCCTTCGTGGCGGGGACCTACCTCGGCAACTACTCGGAGTTCGCCCTCATCGTGGGGGTGGCCCTGGAGCGGGTGGGACTCCTCCCCATGGGGCTTGGAAGCCTCGCCCTCCTGGTGGCCCTTTCCATGGTCCTCTCCGCCCCCTTGGGCCGCTACAGCCACACCCTGTACAGGCGCCTGGAGCCCTGGCTCCTCCGGCTGGAGCGGAAGGGCCGCCACCCCGACGAGGAGCCCGAGCGCCTGGACGGGGCCACGGCCCTCATCGTGGGCATGGGGCGCACCGGGGGGGCGGTCTACCGGGTCTTGGAGGCGGGGGGGGAGCGGCCCTTCGGCCTGGACGCCGACCCGGAGAAGGTGGAGCGGCACCGGGCCAAGGGCAGGCGGGTCCTCTACGGGGACGCGGAGGACCCCGAGCTTTGGGAAAGGCTGGACCTCTCGGGGGTGAAGGCGGTGGTCCTGGCCTTGCCGGACCTCGAGGCCAAACTCCTCGCCGCCCGCTGGCTAAAGGAGCGGGGCTTCAGGGGCGTGGTGGCCGCCACCAGCTTCCACCTGGAGGAGGACCCGGCCTTAGAGGCCGCCGGGGTGAGCCTCCTCTTCCACCCCTTCCGCGAGGCGGGCGAACGCCTGGCGGAGCGGGTGCTAGAGCGCCTGGCTATAATGGGGGAGGTGAGCCATGGCCGGTCATAGCAAGTGGGCGCAGATCAAACGCAAGAAGGCCGCCAACGACCTGAAGCGCGGCAAGATCATCTCCAAACACCTTCGGGCCATCCAGGCGGCGGCCCGGGCCGGGGGAAGCCCCTACCCGGAGGCCAACGTCCAGCTCCGGAACGCCATTGAGGCCGCCCGGGCGGACGACGTGCCCATGGAGAACATTGAGCGCCTCCTGCAGAAGCTCCAAGGAGGCGGGGAAGGGGCCGAGCAGTACGAAGAGATCGTCTACGAGGGCTACGCCCCGGGGGGGGTGGCCCTCCTGGTCTACGCCCTCACCGACAACCGCAACCGCACCGCCGGCGAGGTGCGCCACGTCTTCTCCAAGTACGGGGGTTCCTTGGGCACCACGGGGAGCGTGGCCTGGCAGTTTGAGCGCAAGGGCATCATCGTCTGCCAAAACTCGGAGGCCGCCCAGGAAGCGGCCATAGAGCTTGGGGCCTTGGACCTGGAAGAAGAAGGGGAAAGCCTCACCCTATACACCGACCCCACCGAGGCCTACCGCATCGCCGAGGAGCTCAAGAAGCGGGGCATCCCCGTGGAGGCGGTGGAGGTGGTGCAACACCCCCAGAACACCGTAAGCCTACCTCCCGAGGACGCCGCCAAGGTCATGCGCCTGGTGGAGGCCCTGGAGGACCTGGACGACGTGCAACACGTCTACACCAACCTAGACCCCGCAAGCCTCCAGGTGGAGGCGTAAACGGCCGCCCGGGGGTTGCCCCGGGCGGCGGCTTACTCCTTCTTGCGCTTTTTCTCCTCCCGCATGAGCCGCCGGCGCTCCGCCCGGGAAAGGCCCGGCTGGGGCGGGGGGGTGGCGGGCCGCTTCCTTTCCACCCCAAAGGCCTCAGGCGCCTTGGGCGCCTCGGGCACGGGGACGTAGGGGGCCTCCCGCACCGGGCGCACCGGTTCGGCCTCCACCCTGAGCCGGAAGAGGAACTTGGCCACCTCCCCCTTGATGAAGGCCACCATATCGTTGAAGAGGCGGGTGGCCTCAATCTTGTACTCCTGGAAGGGGTCTTTCTGCCCGTAACCCCGGAGGAAGATGCCCTGGCGCAGGACGTCCAGGTTGTGGAGGTGCTCCTTCCAGGCGGAGTCCACCACGTTGAGGATCACGAAGCGCTCCACCGCCCGCATGAGGGGCGGGGAAAGCTCCGCCTCCCGGGCCTCGTAAGCCCTTAGGGCCGCCTCCACCAGGCGCTCCACCCCCTCCTCAGGCTTGAGGCTCCGGAGCTCTTCAAAGGGGAAGTCCTGCAGCTGGGGCGCGGTGTCCAGGAGGGCGGCCTTAAGGCCCTCCAGGTCCCAGTCCTCAGGGTGGACCTGGGGATTTAGGAAGTTTTCCGCTAAGGCGGCCACCGTCTCCTCCACCATGCCCATGGCGGCCTCCCGCACCGCCTCGTCCTCGCCCAGAAGGATGAGGCGGCGCTGGGCGTAAATCACCTCCCGCTGGCGGCTAAGCACGTCGTCAAACTGCAAAAGCTGCTTGCGGATGGCGAAGTTGCGGTCCTCCACCCGCTTTTGCGCCCGCTCAATGGATCGGGTGACCATGGGATGCTCAATGGGCTCGGAGTCGTCAAAGCCCATGCGGTCCAGCATGGCGATGACCCGGTCAGAGGCGAAGAGGCGCATGAGGTCATCGTCAAAGCTCACGTAAAAGCGGCTCCCCCCAGGGTCCCCCTGGCGGCCGGCGCGGCCCCGGAGCTGGTTGTCTATCCGCCGGGACTCGTGCCGCTCCGTGCCCAGGATGAAAAGCCCCCCCAAGGCCCGCACCCGCTCCTCGTCCTGTTTGCACTCCTCCCGGATCTGGCGGATCCTCTCCAGAAGCTCGTCCTTCACCCCAAGCTCCGCCGCCAGGACCTTCGCTTCCTCCTCCTGGCCCGCCACCATCTTCTTGATGAAGAGCTCCACCTTCCACTCGTAGCGGTCAAAGCCCTCCTTCTCCAAAAGGGCGGCGGCCAGGTACTCGGGGTTCCCCCCCAGCTTGATGTCCGTGCCCCGGCCCGCCATGTTGGTGGCGATGGTGACGGTCTTGCTCCGGCCCGCCTGGGCCACGATCTCCGCCTCCTTGGCGTGGTGCTTGGCGTTTAGCACCTGGTGGGGGATGCCCCGGCGAAGAACGTTTAAGGTGTGCACCGCCCGCTTCAGGCCCTCCCAGGCGGCGCGCAGGTTGCCCTTTTGCGGGATGAGCTCCTCAAAGGAGGCCAGGTCCTCGTCTTTGAGCTGGCCGGGCTTTTCCAGAAGCTTCCTCAGGCGGTCCCAGGCCTCCCCCTGCTGCTTGGCGCTGGCCTTTTTGAAGAGTTCCAGGCGCATCTCCAGGCGGGGCAGGTAGAGCCTGGGCTCCTTGAGCATCTGGGAAAGCCTTTCGGACTTCTCAATGCTGATGGTGCCCACCAAGACGGGCTGGCCCCGCTCGTACTTCTCGGCAATCTCCTCCACCACGGCGTAGAACTTCCCCTTTTCCGTGCGGTAGACCACGTCGGGGTAGTCCTTGCGGATCATGGGGCGGTTGGTGGGCACCACCACCACGTCCATGCCGTAGATCTCCTGGAACTCCTTCTCCTCCGTCTTGGCGGTGCCCGTCATGCCGGCGCGCTTCTCGTAGAGGCGGAAGAAGTTCTGGTAGGTGATGGTGGCCAGGGTCTGGTTCTCCCGCTCAATCCTGACCCCCTCCTTGGCCTCTATGGCCTGGTGGAGGCCCTCGCCGTAGCGGCGCCCCGGCATGAGGCGGCCCGTGAACTCGTCCACGATGATGACCTGGCCATCCTGGACGATGTAGTCCCGGTCCCGGTGGTAGAGCTCCTTGGCCCGGATGGCCTGGATGAGCATGTGGGCGAGCTCCATGTTCTCGGGGCTGAAAAGCCCCTCCACCCCCAGGAGCTTTTCCGCCTTGGCGATGCCCTGGAGGGTGAGGTGGACGGACCGGTTCTTCTCCTCAATGGTGTAGTCCCCCGTGGGCTCCTTGCGCACCCCAGGCTCCGCGGGCAGGCCCCTTTCCAGCTTCTTGGCGATCTCCGCCATCTTGTAGTAGAGGTCGGTGGCCTTCTCCGCCGGGCCACTGATGATGAGGGGGGTGCGGGCCTCGTCAATGAGGATGGAGTCCACCTCGTCAATGATGGCGTAGTGCAGGGGGGTGTCGTGGCGCAGGACCAGCTGGTCCGGGCTGATGGCCATGTTGTCCCGGAGGTAGTCAAAGCCGAGCTCGGCGTTGGTCACGTAGGTGACGTCCGCCAGATAGGCCTTGCGCCGTTCCTCCGGGGTGGAGGCGTGCTGGATCACCCCCACGCTCAGGCCCAAGCCCCGGTAGACGGGCCCCATCCACTCCGCGTCCCGCTTGGCCAGGTAGTCGTTCACCGTGACCACGTGGACGCCCTTGCCCGTGAGGGCGTTCAGGGCCACGGCCAAGGTGGCCACCAGGGTCTTCCCCTCCCCGGTCTTCATCTCGGCGATCTTGCCCTCGTGGAGCACCGCCCCGCCGATGAGCTGCACGTCAAAGTGCCGCATGCCGAGATACCGCTTGGCGGACTCCCGGGTGAGGGCGAAGGCCATGGGGAGGAGCTCGTCCAGGGAAGCCCCCTTCTGGTGCTTCTCCTTCAGTTCCCGGTAGGCGGCGGCCAGGTCCTGAATCTTCTCCACCTCCGGCTCCAGCCGGTTGGTGGGCTCCACCACTTGCTTGTAGTAGCGGGCGATCTCCCGCTCGTTGTTGTCAAAAAGCTTCCGTAAGAGGCCCAGCATCCTAGGGCCGATTGTACTCCTTGGGGATGAGAAACCCCTTTAGGCTTCCTCCAAGGGCCAGTAGGCGGTGGCCCCCAAGGAAAGGGAGCTTGGGGGAAAGCCTTGCCTAAAGCGGCGGTAGGCGGCGAGGGCGATCATGGCTCCGTTGTCCTGGGAAAGCCCCTTGGGGGGGAAGTAGACCTGAAGCCCCGCCTCCCGGAAGCGGGCCTGCAGGGCCTGGTTCGCCGCCACCCCCCCCGCCACCAGGAGGACCTTGTGCCCCGTGTCCCGAGCCGCCCGCAGGACCACCTCCGCCAGATGCAGGATGGCCGCCTCCTGGAAGCCCTTGGCCAAGGCCGGCTTGGGAAGGCCCTTTTCCACGAGCTGGAGCGCCTTGGTCTTGAGGCCGGAGAAGCTAAAGTCATACCCCTCCTGCTCCCGAAGGGGCACGGGGAAGGGCACCGCCTCCTCCGCCTCCTGGGCCAGGCGCTCTATCTCTGGCCCCCCGGGGAAGCCGAGGCCCAAAAGCCGGGCCACCTTGTCAAAGGCCTCCCCGGCGGCGTCGTCCCGGGTGGCCCCCAGGAGCCGGTAGCGGCCAAGCCCCAAGACTTCGTAGAGGTGGGTGTGGCCCCCCGAGGCCACCAAGGCCAGGAAAGGTGGAGCGATCCCCTCGGGCCAGGCGGCGGCGATGTGGCCCTCGAGGTGGTGAATGGCGTAGAAAGGCCGCCCCAAGGCCCACGCCAAGCCCTTGGCGAAGGTGTAGCCCACCAGGAGGGCCCCGATGAGCCCGGGGCCCCGGGTGGCCGCCACCAGGTCTAGATCCTTAGCGGTGATCCCCGCCTCGGCCAAGGCCCTTTCCGTGAGGGGGCGGATGGCCTTGAGGTGCTCGCGGCTCGCCAGCTCCGGCACCACCCCGCCGTAGGCCCCGTGGAGGCGCACCTGGCTCGCCACCAGGTTCACCACCACCTGGCCGTCCCGCACCAAGCCCACCCCGGTGTCGTCGCAGGAGGTGTCAATCCCCAAAACCCACACCCCTTCACCCTACCAAGGCTAGGCTGGGGAAGAAGGTGCTCTGGCTTTTCCCCATCCTCCTCCTTGTCTACCTCCTCTACCGGGCCAGGGGGCAAAGGCCCCGGCCCTGGGCGGGGGTGTGGCTTTGGCGGAAGGGGAAAAGGCGCCGCTTCCGCCCCCGGCTGGACCTAAGGCTCCTCCTCCTCCTCCTCGCCGCAGCCCTCTTGGTCCTGGCCCTGGACGACCCCCCCTTGGGCCCCTCCCCCCTGGTCCTCGTGGTGGACGCCTCCGCCAGCATGGGCGCCAGGGAAGGGGCCAAGACCCGGCTGGACCTCGCCAAGGAAAGGCTTCTTCCCCTTCTGGAAAGGGCGCCCCAGGCGGTGCTGGTGCGGGCGGGGGAAACGCCCAAAGCCTTCGGCCCCGCCCCGGGGGTGGCCCTGCGGGACGCCCTCTTGGCCATGGAGGCGGAGGACCGCCGGGCGGACCTGGAGGGGGCCATGGCCCTGGGGAGGAGGCTCCTTAAGGCCCCCGTGGTGGTGGCCACGGACGGCCCCCCGCCCGAAGGGGCGGAGGGGTACATCGGGGTGGGAAGCCCCCAGGAAAACCTGGGTCTGGTGGCGGTGGACCGGGGGTTTTTGGCCCTGGGGAATAGCGCCCAAAGGCCCCTTACCGCCGAGGTGGAGCTTGGGGGAGAGCGCCTTCGGGCGGAGGTCCCCGCCCGGGGGTACGCCCGCCTCCCGGACCTTCCCCCCACCTTCGCCGCCCGGCTTGTGGGGGAAGACGCCCTGGCCCTGGACGACGGGGCGGCCTTTGGCCTGAGGCGGCCCGGGGTGGACTACCCTACGCTTCCCGCCCTGGCACGGCTTTTCGCCCTCATCGGGGTAAGCCAGGGGAGGGAGGTCCTGGTGCGGATTGGGGTACCCGAGGGTGCCCCCGAAACCCCCACCCTTTTCCTGGCCCCTAGGGGCGGCGCCCCCATTCCCGTCCTCCTCACCACCCCCCATCCCCTTTTGGAGGGGGTGGCTCTCCTGGGGGAGGCCCTGCCCCCGCCCCCAAGGCCCCAAGGCCCCTGGCGGGCCCTGGCGGAGGGGGAGGGCGGCGTGGGCCTCCTCTACGTAGCCGAGGGGGGGCTTTACCTCCCGCCCCTCGAGGCCCTTCAGGACAAGCCCTTCTTCCCCCTCTTGGTCCACAACTTCCTCAAGCCCTACCGGGAGGTGCGCACCGGCCTCCTGGCCCCCGAGGAGACCCTTCTTCCCACCCCGGAGGCGAGCTTCCTTCCCAAAACCTCGGGGGGCGGGGGAAGGTTTTTCGCCCTCCTCGCCGCCCTTGTCCTCCTCCTGGAGGCCCTCCTCTTCCGAAGGCGATAATGGGACCATGCGCTTTCGCCCCTTCAGCGAGTTGGACCTCGAGGCCCTAAACCAGGTGGCGGGGAACCGCCCCCTAAGCCTAGGCGCCGTGCGCCACTTCGCCCGCACGGGCCACTCCTTCCTGGCCGAGGAAGGGGAAACGCCCTTGGGCTTCGCCCTGGCCCAGGCGGTGTGGCAAGGGGAAAGGGCCACCGTCCTCATCACCCGCATAGAAGGGCAGAGCCAAGAGGCCCTGGAAGGCCTCCTCGCCGCCATCGTGAAAAGCGCCTACGACGCCGGGATCTACGAGGTGGCCCTTCACCTGGACCCCGGGAGGAAGGACCTGGAGGAGGCCTTGAAGGCCCAGGGCTTCGCCATCGGCCCCTTGGTCCTGGCGGTGCGGGTCCTGGGAAGCCGGGGGGCCAGGGGCGAAACCCGGGGCGTCTTAGAATGAAGGGCATGAACCGCGTCCTCATCGGCATCCGGGGGCAACCCACCCCCGAGGGGATGGAAAGGATCCTCACGGCGCTCAAGGCCCTGGAAGGGGTGGCCCAGGCCCAGGCCACGGGCCCCGCCCAGGTCCTGGTGGAGTACGACCCCCAGTCCCTCACGGTCATGGACCTGATCCGCACCATCCGGGAAGAGGGGTTCCTGGCGGGTATGCTCTAAACGAGGTGCCCCATGCTGGACTTCTACGCCTTGGAAGACCTCCTCACCCCCGAGGAGAAGGAGGTGCAAAAAGCCGCCCGCCGCTTCCTGGAAAAGGAAGCCCTGCCCCACATCCGCCACTGGTGGGAAGAGGGGGTCTTCCCCACCCACCTCATCCCCCGCTTCGCCGAGCTGGGCTTCCTAGGCCCCACCCTGCCCCCGGAGTACGGGGGGGCGGGGGTTTCCAGCGCCGCCTACGGCCTCATCGCCTACGAGCTGGAGCGGGTGGACTCGGGGCTGAGGAGCTTCGTGAGCGTGCAGAGCTCCTTGGTCATGTACCCCATCTACGCCTTCGGGAGCGAGGCGCAAAAGCGGGAGTTCCTGCCCAAGCTCGCCCGGGGGGAGCTGGTGGGGTGCTTCGGCCTCACCGAGCCCGACGGGGGCTCGGACCCCTACGGCAACATGAAGACCAAGGCCCGCCGGGATGGGGACACCTGGGTCCTCACCGGCACCAAGATGTGGATCACCAACGGCAACCTGGCCCACATCGCCGTGATCTGGGCCAAGGACGAGGAGGGGCGGGTTTTGGGCTTCCTCGTCCCCACGGACACCCCCGGGTTCCAGGCCCGGGAGGTGAAGCACAAGATGAGCCTAAGGGCCTCGGTGACCAGCGAGCTCATCCTGGACGGGGTGCGGGTGCCCGAGTCCCTGCGCCTGCCCAAGGCGGAAGGGCTCAAAGCCCCCCTTTCCTGCCTCACCCAAGCCCGCTTCGGCATCGCCTGGGGGGTCCTGGGGGCCTTGGAGATGGTCTACCAGGAGGCGGTGGCCTTCGCCCAAAGCCGCAGCACCTTCGGCGCCCCCATCGCCCAGAAGCAGCTGGTGCAGGCCAAGCTGGCGGACATGCTCTCCTGGCACACGGAGGGGCTCCTCTTGGCCTGGCGGCTCGCCCGGCTTAAGGACGAAGGAAAGCTCACCCCGGCCCAGGTCTCCCTGGCCAAGCGGCAGAACGTCAAGAAAGCGCTAGAGGCCGCGCGGCTCGCCCGGGACATCCTGGGAGGAAGCGGCATCACCCTGGAGTACCACGCCATCCGCCACATGCTGAACCTGGAGACCGTCTACACCTACGAGGGCACCCACGACGTCCACACCCTGGTCCTGGGCCGGGAGGCCACGGGGCTGAGCGCCTTCTAGATGGTCATCGCCTTCACCGGGGACCCCTTTTTGGCCAAGGAGGCCCTCCTGGAGGAGGCCCGGGTCTGGGGGCTTGCCCGCTTCACCGACCCCACCCCGGAGGCCCTGGCGGAGGCCCTTTCCCCCGGGCTTTTCAGCGGGGCGGGGGCCCTTTTGGACCTGCGGGAGGTGGGCGAAGGGGAGTGGAAGGCCCTAAAGCCCCTCCTGGAGCGGACCCCGGAAAACGTCCCCGTCCTCCTCCTGGACCCCAAACCCACCCCCGCCCGGGCCGCCTTTTACCGCGCCCGGGAGCGGCGGGACTTCCCCACCCCCAAGGGCAAGGACCTCCTGCGCCACTTGGAAAACCGGGCGAAGCGGCTTGGGTTCAGGCTTCCCGCTGGGGTGGCCCAGTACCTGGCGGGCCTCGAGGCCGACCTGGAAGCCCTGGAGCGGGAGCTGGAGAAGCTTGCCCTCCTCACCCCGCCCCTCACCCTGGAAAAGGTGGAGCGGGTGGTGGCCCTGAAGCCCCCCGTCACCGGGTTTGACCTGGTGCGGGCGGTGCTGGAGGGGAACGCAAAGGAGGCCTTCCGCCGCCTCAAGGCCCTAAGGGAAGAAGGGGAAGAGCCCCTCAAGGTCCTGGGGGCCTTGTCCTGGCAGTTCGCCCTCCTGGCCCGGGCCCACCTCCTCCTCCGGGAAAACCCAAGGCCCAAGGAGGAGGACCTCCCCCGCCTCGAGGCCCACCCCTACGCCGCCCGGCGCGCCCTGGAGCTCGCCCGTTCCCTGGAGGAGGCCGCCCTCCGGGAGGCCCTAGACGTCCTCATCGCCGCCGAGCGCCGGGCCAAGGAGGGTAAGGACCCCTGGCTCGCCCTGGAGGGGGCGGTCTTCGCCCTCCTCCCCTGAACCCGGACAGACACATGTGAGACTGGACGAGTAAAAATGTGGGGACCACTCC
>NZ_JAKTNS010000170.1:0-216 GCF_022760915.1 Thermus thalpophilus
CAGCACCTCCTTCACCTCCGAGAACCCCTTTAGTTTCCGTTCTGCCCACCTCCCTTCCTGCCTCTCCGACTCCAGGTAAAGAAGCTTGTACACCGCCTCTTCCTTAGGAAACTTGTGGTCCCGCACCTTCGTCCCCCGCCGCACTTCCCGGATAAACCGCTCCATCAGGTTGGTGCTCCGCAGGTACGGCCAAAGCACCTTGGGGTACCCGTAGAA
>NZ_JAKTNS010000171.1:0-213 GCF_022760915.1 Thermus thalpophilus
CTTCCTCCTGGACCGGGGCTTTGACCGGCTCTCCCTCATGCGGCGGCTCCAGGAATGGGGCATGGGTTTCCTCATCCGGTTGTGGCGCAACCGGGAGGTGGAGACGGAAACGGGGGAGCGCTTCCTCTTTCTGGCCCAGGGGCCCCCTTTCCTGCGGGGTGTGGCGGCGCGGACGCTCACAGGTCTTCTTCAGCAACTGGTACAGGGGTGGGA
>NZ_JAKTNS010000172.1:0-211 GCF_022760915.1 Thermus thalpophilus
CAGAAGGAGGCGGGCTAGTCGGAAAAGGCTCTGCCGCTCCGGATGCGCCACCACCTTCGGCCACCACTCCCCGCCCCGCAAGGCGGCCCCCAACAGAACCAAGAGCACCATCCCTAGGAACAAAAGCCAAAGCCATCCCCTAAGGCTTCCCTCCGTCCTGAGCCCGTGCCGGTCCAGCCCAAACCCCCGCCCCTTCAGGTCCCGGAAGGCC
>NZ_JAKTNS010000173.1:0-210 GCF_022760915.1 Thermus thalpophilus
CTGAGGGTGAGGCTGGGTCCTGGGGAGGAGGTGCGGCACTTCTCCGCCATAGACCGGAGGGGCTGGTTTGCCTGGGCCGAGGTGCACACCCGGGCCACGGCGAAGGGGGCGGCGGGTTTTCTGGCGGAGGTGGTGGCCCGGGCCCCGTTTCCCATCCGGGCCATCCAGGTGGATGGGGGTAGCGAGTTTATGGGGGCGTTTGAGGAGGCA
>NZ_JAKTNS010000174.1:0-210 GCF_022760915.1 Thermus thalpophilus
TGCCTCCTCAAACGCCCCCATAAACTCGCTACCCCCATCCACCTGGATGGCCCGGATGGGAAACGGGGCCCGGGCCACCACCTCCGCCAGAAAACCCGCCGCCCCCTTCGCCGTGGCCCGGGTGTGCACCTCGGCCCAAGCAAACCGGCTCCTCTGGTCTATGGCGGAGAAGTGCCGCACCTCCTCCCCAGGACCCAGCCTCACCCTCAG
>NZ_JAKTNS010000175.1:0-205 GCF_022760915.1 Thermus thalpophilus
AGGTGGTCTCCAGCTTGCGGGGGTAGTAGCCGTTCCTGCGGCCTCCGTGCACCTGCAAGAAGGCCGTCCGGTCCAGCTCCAGAACCGTCTGCAGAACCTCGGCTACTGTCTCCCGCACCGCTTCCCTCAGCAAGATCCGCAAGGTATCCTGGTCCACGGGGCACCTCCTCGTGCTAAGGTGTGCCCCCCTATTAAACACGGACCC
>NZ_JAKTNS010000176.1:0-203 GCF_022760915.1 Thermus thalpophilus
GTAGCTCAGGCCGGTGGTGTCCATGAGGTAAAGGGGGGGTCGGGGTCTTGGGGTGCGAGGTGGGCCTCCACCTCCTGGGCCAGGCGGTGGAGGAGGTCCTCCAGGAGGCTTGGGTCCAGGTGGTGGAGGGCGTAGCGGGCCAGGGACTGGTGGGAGGGGAAGGGGTCTTCCATCAGGTCTTGGACTACGGCTTCGGTTTTCCG
>NZ_JAKTNS010000177.1:0-203 GCF_022760915.1 Thermus thalpophilus
CCCTCGTACTCGCCCGGTCTCCCCCTCTCGCGCGCCGGGTTTTCGCCGCCGCCTCAGGGGGTCCAAGCCCCCTTACGCCAGCGGGTACTCCCCACGGCTCACCCGCTTCCCCATCGTCTCCCGCCGCCACGCGGGATCCGGGGACGCGGGCCGAGAGGTTCCCCCGTTAGACCGCGGTACTTGCCGCTTGCCGCCTTCGCTAC
>NZ_JAKTNS010000178.1:0-202 GCF_022760915.1 Thermus thalpophilus
CCCCATCCCGTGGCCCGGACTTTCACCGGGTTTCCCGCGGTCAGCCCTGGGGGTTCGCCCCCAGGACCCTTTCCGGGTCGCCCAACCGTCGCCCCCGATCCCTCGGGGTATGTGGATTGCGGTCGAACCGGAGGCTGTGCCCCCGGAGCGCCGCGTTGAGTGCGGGGCGAGCCAGGATTTTCCCCCGGCACCCCGCTTCCCC
>NZ_JAKTNS010000179.1:0-201 GCF_022760915.1 Thermus thalpophilus
CCCCATCCCGTGGCCCGGACTTTCACCGGGTTTCCCGCGGTCAGCCCTGGGGGTTCGCCCCCAGGACCCTTTCCGGGTCGCCCAATCTCGCCCCCGACCCCTCGGGGTATGTGGATTGCGGTCGAACCGGAGGCTGTGCCCCCGGAGCGCCGCGTTGAGTGCGGGGCGAGCCAGGATTTTCCCCCGGCACCCCGCTTCCCC